>CAYTOH010000082.1:0-4811 GCA_964439375.1 uncultured Aquiluna sp. | reverse complement strand
CCACCAGAGTTGAGCACAATCGCCTCGACCTGACCGTCCTTGATTACTACTTTGGACCAAAGAATGGGGTTGGCCTGGCATCGATTGGTCGTGAAAACCGCAGCGGCAGCCTTGAGTGGACCTAAGTTTTGAACCACAGCCAGGTCCTTGTTGCCAGACTTCTTCAGGCCACATGCGACGCCACTGGCTTGAAAGCCAGCCGCATAGGTCACACTCACGGAGCCACTCCATTTACCGCCAGCCCAGTGGACTCACTGATGCCCAAGGCGAGATTCATGCTCTGGATAGCAGCCCCTGCAGTGCCCTTGACCAAATTGTCAATTGCGCAGGTGATGACAACGCGCTGAGCGTGCTCATCAAACGCAACAGCCACCTGAGCACTGTTTGAACCGAGAACGCTGGCGGTAGAGGGCTGGGAATCAACAACGTGAACGAACCTCTCATCCCCGTATGCGTCCGAATATGCGCTCTGTAGCGCGGAAAGGCTAAAGGAATCCGACGGTTTCACCGTGTTTACCGACAGAATTCCTCGACTCATTGGAACTAATACTGGAGTAAAGGAAACCTTCACTGGCTCTCCAGCGGCCTTGGTTAGATTCTGTTCAATCTCTGGAGTGTGGCGATGGATACCGCCCACTCCATAAGCCCGCGCTGCACCATGGGTCTCGCTGTGGAGCAGGTCAACTTTTGCAGCCCTGCCCGCGCCGGATGTCCCAACCGACATCACGCTCACCACATCGATGGGCTGAAAAAGACCTGCTGTAAATCCTGGGGCGAGAGCAAGAGTTATTGCCGTTACGTTGCATCCGGGAACCGCAATTCGCTTTACTCCGCGCAGCTGGCCCCGTTGCTTGCCCCCTAAAGCCAAAGTAAGTTCTGGAAGCCCATAGCTCCAAGTGCCGGCGTGCTCAGTTCCGTAGAACTTCTTCCACTGAGCTGAATCATCGAGCCTGAAGTCTGCTCCACAATCCAAAACCAAGGCATCCGCGGATAGACCTGCTGCAACCGCTGCGCTGGTTGCATGCGGAAGTGCAAGGAAAACGATGTCATGACCGGCTAAGGCTTCAGAGGTAGTGGGCTCCAGAACCCGATCTGCATAACTTGCTAGGTGAGGGTGAATTGAACCGATCGACTCCCCAGCATTTGAATGTGCCGTTACCGCGCCAAGTTCAAGTTCTGGATGCTCGGCAATCAGGCGTAGCAGCTCAGAGCCAACATATCCGCTGGCGCCAGCAACCGCCACCCTGTAAACCATTTAGGCCCTCAACTCCGCACCGTATCTCGCATTTACCAAAGCTACCGCGGCATCGCGAGCCTCGGTAGCTTCTGCCTGAGTGAGTGTGCGGTCAGCGGCTCTAAACAAAAGTGCAAAAGTGACTGACTTCTTGCCCGTTGCAACGCCCTGACCCCGATAGTCATCGATAAGTGTCACGGACTCCAGAAGATCGCCGGCTCCCTCTTCGATCGTCCTCAACAGTTTGGCGGCTGATACTTCAGTATCGACTACAAGCGAAACATCTTGAGTTGCGGCAGGCATTACTCTGAGCTCAGCTGCCTGCAATACCTCTGGTGCGAGTCCATAGAGCAAATCTAGATTGATTTCAAAAATACCGACACGTCTTGGTAGGTGCTCGGCGGCGGCAAGATTCGGGTGCAATTCCCCAACGGTTCCAATCTGAACCGAACCGACAAGTACTTTGGCTGACCTGCCCGGATGTAAGCCCGTAATCTCTACCTGCTCCAACTCCATAGTGAGCCCTGCCGCCTGAACGATCAGCTGAACCGCATCGATGGCCTGCGGATAGCCTGCCTCGACAGCTTGCTGGCCGACCCCGACTGGTAGCCAATCCCCCAGTACGACGCCAGAGACAAATCGCGGCTGGTCGGGAATAGAAGCGTTCAACTTGCTGAGTAGTTCAGAGCTCGGCCTGATGTTTCCAACTGGCAGATCATTCACGGGCTGACCTGTGTTTGGAAGAAAAACGGAGCCTTCTTCCAAAAGGGCAAGGTCGACATTCCCTCGGGATAGGTTACGAGCGGCCGCCTGCAGCAAGCCCGGTAGCAGCGACTTTCGAAGCTCTGGGAACTCCCCCTGCATGGGATTCTCAAGGAGAACGCTTTCCCCAGGAGTGAACAAAGAGTTTTGCTCGGAGGACACAAAAGGATAGTTGAGAACCTCTGCGAATCCTGCGGCAGTCAATGATCCCAGGACTCTTCGGCGAAGTTGCTGCCTTCGAGTGAGCCCCCTGCCTGGAGGTGCCACAGGGAGCCTGGAAGGGATTTTGTCGTAGCCAACTAATCTGGCGACTTCTTCGGCCAGGTCAGTCTTGTGGGTAATGTCTGGGCGCCAGCTTGGAGGAGTGACAAGAGCGTTAGGGCCTGAAACCGATACTTCGCAGCCGATTGCTTGAAGAACTCGCAAAACTTCATGGGTACTGTATGGAACGCCAACCAAGTCAGAGCCAAAACTCAAAGGGAAAGAAATCTGCTCTCTGGCATAACTGAGTTCAAACTCTGCTCCCCGTCCGTCTAGCTCACCTCCAGCCAAATCAACCAGCAATTGGGCTGCCCTGGCTGCAGCAAGGCGAGCAACTAGGGGGTCAACCCCTCTTTCAAATCGCTTAGAGGCTTCCGAAGGAAGTTTGTGCCGCCTTGCCGAGCGCGCAATGGAGATGGGGTCAAAACCTGCGGCCTCGAGAACTATGGAGGTTGTTGACTCCGAAACCTCGGTTCTTGCGCCACCCATGACCCCCGCGATACCCACTGGGCCCTGATTATCAGCAATGACAAGGTCCTCTGGGTGTAGCGCTCGCACCTTCTGGTCCAAGGTTTCAAGCTCTTCACCTGGCTGTGCCCTGCGAACTTGGAAGCCTCCGACCACTTTTTCAGCATCATAGGCATGCAGTGGCTGGCCCAGCTCTAGCATCACGTAGTTTGTGATGTCTACCGCGATCGAAATCGAACGCATTCCGGCAAGCTTGAGACGGTTCGACATCCAGGCCGGGACCGGAGCCTTGGCGTTGACGTTTTTCACTCCGAGCAGGAAAAACCCGTGACAGCCAGGTCTAGCGTGTATTGGAGAAGAATCATGAACGCTGAGTTCAATCCCAGATCCACCGAGCTCAGCGACGGAGAGTGCCGGATCTCTGAAGGCTTTGCCGGTTGCGTGCGAGTACTCGCGGGCAATCCCTCTGATGGAAAGACAGTACCCACGGTCAGGGGTTACGTTTACCTCTGCAGCAGACTCTCCTAAGCCAAGCAGCTCAATGATGTCGGTACCGAGATCGGGGTCAAGGCCAAGAGTCTGAAGTCTGAGAATTCCATCGTGCTCATCACTAAGCCCCAGTTCACGGGAGGATGCAATCATCCCGTCCGAGACATGGCCATAGGTCTTGCGTGCCGCAATCTCAAATCCACCAGGCAGTGAGGCCCCAGGCAGGGTAACCGCAACCTTGTCGCCGACAAAAAAGTTGCGCGCACCACATACGATTCCGCGAACATCACCCGGTGCAACTTCCACCTGGCACCAACGAATGGTCTTTCCGTTGGACTGTGCTTCTTCAACAAACTCCAAGACTTTGCCAACCACAATTGGCCCCCGCAGGTCACCGCCGTGAGCGGCCTCTTCTTCAAGGCCAACCTTCACAAGCTCTGCCATCACATCGTGAGCAGTCGTTCCCTTTTCGAGTTCAACGAACTCGCCCAACCAACTCAGTGGAACGCGCATTAGATCACCGACCCAAACTGCTTGGAGAAGCGCACATCGGCCTCAACCATGTCATGCATATCGCGAACCCCATTTCTAAACATCAGAGTTCTCTCGATACCCATTCCAAAAGCAAAGCCCGAATACTCTTCCGGGTCGATTCCTGCCGCGAGCAAAACATTTGGGTTGACCATGCCGCAACCACCCCACTCGACCCAACGAGGACCGCCCTTAGCCGCTGGGTGCCATACGTCAAGCTCAGCGGATGGCTCAGTGAATGGGAAAAAGCTCGGGCGTAGTCGAATCTTTGCCTCGGGACCGAACATCACACGTGCAAAGTGCTCAAGGGTGCCCTTCAAATCAGCCATGGTTAGGCCCTTATCGATGGCGAGGCCCTCTACCTGATGGAAAACAGGCGTGTGGGTGGCATCGAGCTCATCGGTTCTAAAGACTCGACCAGGGCACAAAACATAAAGTGGGAGTTCGCGCTCCAGCATCGAGCGAACCTGCACCGGCGACGTGTGGGTCCTCAGGAGCAAGTGATTCTCAACCGGAGAAATAAAGAAGGTGTCCTGCATGGCCCGCGCTGGGTGATCTGGGTGAAAATTGAGCGCATCGAAGTTGAACCACTCGTTTTCTAGCTCTGGCCCATCTGCAATCTCCCAACCCATGCCGATGAAGACATCTGAAATCTGGTCCATCAAAAGCGAAAGTGGGTGGCGGGCGCCCCTAGGGATGACCCTTGGTGCTGCAGTGATGTCGACCCGCTCGGCTTGCAGGGCTGCACGTTGAAATTCAGCCTCGAGAGACTGCTCCTTGGCTTCAAATGCCTTGTTCAGTTCCGCCCTAGCCCCACCGACCAGTTGCCCAGCCTCAGCTTTGCGCTCGTTGGGTAGATCCTTGATAAGCGCATTCAACTTTGAAAGGGCCGACCCCTCCCCGACAATCTGAGATTTTGCGGCTTTGAGGGCAGTGATATCAGAGGCGGCGTCAATCAACTGGAGCGCAGCACTGAGTGCTTGCTCGACGGCTGATTTCGTGAGTTCTTGAGACACCCGCACAAGTTTAGTCTTGGGCGAACAATTCAAAGGCAGAGGCATACAGG
>CAYTOH010000081.1:0-4953 GCA_964439375.1 uncultured Aquiluna sp. | reverse complement strand
GGTTTGTCGGCAATCACCTGCACCGATACATTGGCCACTTCAAACCCAGCCGCAGCGACTATCTCGAGAGTTGCAGTTAGGAAAGTCTCACCTGAGGCGCCAGCAAACTCCGGGCGGTCAACGCCGAAATTAGAACCGATGTCCCCTAGGCCCGCTGCACCTAGCAGTGCATCGACAATTGCATGGGCGATTGAGTCGCCGTCTGAGTGACCTTCGAGCTTTGGTAGCTCAGGCCAGTAAAGGCATCCGAGAACTAGAGTTCCGTTCTCACCAAAGCGGTGAGCATCGGTGCCGATGCCGGTTCTTGAGTGTCCGAATCGAAGCCTTGCCCAATCTAGGTCTGCAGTGGTTGTGACCTTGAGCCCTAGGTCTGAGCCTGGAACGGTCGCAACCGCAACCCCAATTGATTCCATCAGGGCTGCTTCATCGGTGAAGTTGGAATTTGTTTCACTTAAGGCTTGGCGCAACGCAGCGACTCTAAAACCCTGCGGAGTTTGGGACCTAAAGGTAACTGTTCGATCAACAGTTCCCGCAACCAAATGGTTTTGGACCGTTTTCAAAGTATCGGTGACTGCTACTACGGGGATTACGCAGTCTGAGTCCTGAAGCTTTGCCTCGACACTTTGAAAGACTGTCGCGGGCATAAAGGCCCTAGCCGCATCATGAACTAGAACCAGCGACTGGGTGACACGCGCTAGACCATTGCTCACCGAGTCCTGGCGGGTCTCTCCACCTGCGACGACTTGAAGATCCTGAAACTCAAAGGCCCTTGCGGCTAGTTCGTATTGGGAAACCATGTCATCCGGCGCTACAACTACAACCTGAGCTGGGCTGAATGCTTTGATTTGAGTCAGAGCGTGCTCGTAGAGCGATTTGCCACCAACTTGCGCTTGAGCTTTTGGAATTCCGAGTCCGAGGCGCTCACCTTTTCCGGCAGCGACTAGAACCACCGCGGTCGTCATGGCTAAGAGGCCAAAACCTTATCGAGCTCGGCAGAGGCCTTCTCTTCATCAACTTTGCGAGCGAGTGCTAGCTCAGAAATCAGAATCTGTCTTGCCTTTGCAAGCATGCGCTTTTCACCGGCTGAGAGTCCGCGATCCTGGTCTCTTCTCCAAAGATCACGCACTACCTCCGAAACCTTGACTACATCTCCTGAAGCCAGTTTTTCGAGGTTGGCCTTGTAGCGCCTTGACCAGTTGGTGGGCTCTTCAACAAACTCTGCGCGCAGGACATCAAAAACCTGCTTGACGCCCTTCTTGTCGATCACGTCTCGGACGCCAACCATTTCAACGTTCGCGGCTGGAACCTGAATGATTAGATCGCCCTGGGCAACCTTTAGCCTTAGGTAAGTTTGGGTTTCTCCGCGAATTGTCTTTTCAGAAACTTCAATGATTTCTGCCGCTCCGTGGTGCGGGTAAACAACTGTCTCGCCAACTTCAAACTTCATGAACTACTTTCGGCCTCAAAACCCTCAATTTACCACAGACTCCCGCTTTTTCCTAGGTTAGACTTGTACCTAATCGGCCCTGGAGGACCTTTGAACGTCAAGAAAATCACCGCCCTGGCAACCGCTGCCCTAGCAATCGTGGCCCTATCTGGTTGCTCACTCTCCAGAGAGGTTGCCTCGCTGGACATGTATGCACCGAGCGATGGTGTTCAGCACGATATTGAGCAGCTCAAGGCTCGTAACGTGATGTTCCTCAAGGGCAAAAGTGGCAACGCAATTTTGATTGGAAGCTTTGTCAATTCAGGCATGGAGCCTGTAATTGCAACCATCCAGACCACCGATGCATCTGGCGAGCCAGTGAGTGTTGCGTTTGAGGTTGAGGCGGGCAAGAAGTTTGACCTTGGTTACAACGGAGTGGAGGGAATTGTCCTGCCGCTTTCAGGAAAGCCTGGATCGATGCACTCGATTTACCTTTCTGATGGCAACGATCCTCAAGAGATCAAAGTTCCAATCCTGGATGGCACTCTCGCTGAGTACCGCCCGTTTGTTGAGGCTCTGAACTAAACCTCGAACTTGTAGCCAAGACCGCGGACGGTCTGGAGCAGCTTTGGTCTTGAGGGGTCCTCTTCGATTTTCGACCTGATTCTCTTTACGTGGACATCAAGGGTCTTGGTGTCTCCGAAGTAATTAGAACCCCACACGCGGTCGATGATCTGACCACGGGTCAGCACTCGGTTGACGTTTTCCATGAGAAGCTCCAGCAACTCAAACTCCTTGAGTGGCATTTGGATGCGCTCTCCAGAAACGGTGACGATATGACGCTCTATGTCCATGACGACAGGCCCCGCCCGAAGGGTTCCCTGCTCGAGATGAGCCACCTTTCTACCGCGACGCAAAACTGCTCTCATGCGGGCAAGTAGCTCGCTAGTTTTATAAGGCTTGGTGACATAGTCATCGGCACCAAGCTCGAGCCCTACCACCTTGTCAACCTCATCACCCTTCGCAGTGAGCATGATGATGGGGACTTCTGAGGTGGTCCTGATTTGCCTGCAGACTTCGTTGCCTGAAAGCCCGGGCAACATCAGGTCTAGGAGGATAAGGTCAGGGTTGTGCGATTCGAATAGTTCAAGGGCAACTAGACCATCTCCCGCCTCAATGACGTCATAACCTTCTTTTTGCAGAAGGTAGACCAGTGGTTCGCGAAGGTTTACCTCATCTTCAACGACTAGAACTCGAGTCATTTATGCCTCCTCATGAATCGGAATGCGAATAGTGAAAGTTGAGCCGACTCCCGACTGCGAAAAGAGCTTCACTTCCCCGCGGTGATTTGCGGCGACGTGCTTCACGATCGCGAGGCCTAGACCAGTTCCCCCGGTCTCCCGAGATCGTGATGGGTCCACGCGATAGAAGCGCTCAAAAATCCGCTCCTGTTCTGACTCTGGAATTCCTATGCCGGAGTCGGTCACTGTGATTTCGGCCACCTCACCCGCACGTTTCACTCCTACCCCAACTTGCGTGCCGGGCTCGGAATAGACAATTGCGTTCTCTACCAGGTTGCGCACCGCGGTGGTCAGCATCTCGTAGTCGCCGGTGATGACAACGTTTGGTTCGGCGGCTGAAGCCAAACGAATTTGCCTCTTGTCCGCGAGCACCTGGTTACGCTCAACAGCGTCACTTACCACCACTGCAAGATCTATGGGCTGAGGCTTCTCTAAGCCAGCTGCAGATTGCACTCTGGAGAGCTGCATGAGTTCCTGGACCAGATTTGCGAGCCGGTGGCTTTCGCGCTGGAGCGAAGAAGTGAATTTCTCAATCGCTTCTGGGTCACCCTGAGCGCCCTGCAGCGCTTCAGCCAAAAGCCCAATGGCTCCGATTGGAGTTTTCAGTTCGTGAGAAACATTCGCTACAAAATCACGTCTTGTCTCTTCAAGCTTTTTTGCTTCGGTTCTGTCATCTACCAGCAGCATCACGAAGGTGTCTGCAAATCGTGCGGCCCTGGCGTGGACCCAGACCGTGTCGCGTCGAAGCCCAGTTTCAAGTTCGAAGTCTTCGCTAACCGCACCTGAGGTTTCTCTTGCACGATCGGCCAGCTGAACTAGCTTGCCGTGGATAAGCCTGCGATTTTGAACCAGCCCAAACTGAACAGCACCTGGAGAAGCCCGCAGAACATTGTTCTGAGCATCGAGAACAACCCCTGCAGTCGCAATGACATCGACCACTTGGGCAGCGACCTGCTCGAAAGCGTCAAACTGATCTGAAGCATCAGCCTTCTTTGACCACAGGGCCATCGCTACTCCAACTCGAGAATCGTTCACCAGGTAAACAGCCTGATGATGTGCTTAGACTAATTACTAGATGGCTACTTCTTGGGAGAGTTATCTGCCGATTTGCGACAAATTCAGCAAATGTTTGCTTTACCGCTGGAAGCTGAAGCAAATCCAGAGAGACGGAGATTTAGATGCGCGCAGTATTTCAGCAGGAACTAACAGAGGTTCAGACCCGACTGGTCGAGTTGGCGGAGTCTGCCGAGGCAATCATGAGCCGTGCATCAAGAGCGTTTCTGAATTCCGACGTGACCCTAGCTGACGAGGCTTTAGCGCTCGCAAGTGCGAACGAGGAGCGAGCACTTGGTCTTGATGAGCTTGTGATCAAGGTCCTTGCAACTCAGTCTCCTGTTGCTCGCGATTTGAGGATTCTGGTTTCGGCTCTGCGCATGAGCGCATCCATCGAGCGCATGGGGTCACTCGCGTCTCACATTGCAGCCATCGCTCGTTACCGCTATCCAGGTAACGCCATCCCAGAGTCACTTCGCAAGACTTTTGAAGACATGGCGAGAATCGACCTTGAGCTAGTTGGCAAGGCCATCAAGTTGCTGGGCAACACAGATCTGGACCTAGCTCGCGAAATCCAGGCCCAAGATGAGGCCGTAGACCGCCTGCACCGCAAGGTTTTTGATGTTGTTCTTGCTCCGGATTGGAAGGAGAACGCGATGTTCACTGTTGATGTGACACTAGCCTCCCGTTACTTCGAGCGCTTCGCCGACCACGTTGTCGACATCTCCTCAAAGGTCAGCTTCCTACAGACTGGCGAGTGGACAGAGAGCTAAAGGTTCTGGAAACAGAAAATGGCCTGGGGTTTTCCCAGGCCATTTCTTTTTGACTTACTTCTTGCCCTGATTTGCCACCGCTGCTGCACCAGCTGCTGCGGCTTCCGGGTCTAGGTATTCGCCACCCTTGACCAGAGGCTTAAGGTCATTATCGAGCCTGTAGAGAAGCGGAATGCCGGTTGGGATGTTGAGCTCTGCGATGTCAGCGTCCGAGATGCCATCCAGGTGCTTTACAAGCGCCCTCAGTGAGTTTCCGTGCGCTGTGACAAGCACAGTCTTCCCTGACTTCAGTTCAGGGGCAATCGCCTCTTCCCAGTAGGGCATCATCCTGATCAGAACATCCTTGAGGCATTCAGTCTTTGGCAATGCCGATCCGAGGTCTTTGTAGCGGTCATCGTGG
>CAYTOH010000080.1:0-4973 GCA_964439375.1 uncultured Aquiluna sp. | reverse complement strand
TGGCAGAGGCAGCTCACGGTACCGTGACCCGTCACTACCGCGCTTGGCAGAAGGGCGAGAAGACCTCAACCAACCCAATCGCATCGATCTTTGCTTGGACTCGCGGCCTAATGCACCGAGCCAAGCTAGATGGCACCCCTGAGGTTGCTGAGTTTGCCAAGACCTTGGAGGAGGTAATCATCTCCACCGTTGAGGCCGGCCACATGACCAAGGACTTAGCTGCACTTGTTGGCAAGCAGCAGGCTTGGCAGACCACCGATGAGTTCATGGACACAATCGCCAAGAACCTTCAGGCAAAGCTGGCCTAGGAGAACTAGGCCCTAGTTGGGGCTGTGGAAAACTCCCTGCAGAAAACTGCAGGGAGTTTTACTTTTGCGCTCATGAAACGACTTATTGCTTTTTTGATCGCACTTCTTCCATACACCTCGCTCACAGCACTGCCCGCGAACGCAAGTGCTACATGCAGCAACGGTCAATGTGTCAGAACCTTTGTATTCACCGGCTCTACTCAAGAGTTTCCAGTGCCCCTAGGCGTCACAACAGTCCGCTTTGAAGTCTTTGGAGCATCTGGAGCCAATGGCGGAGGCGGCGGCCGTGTCACCGGAAGCCTTACAAATCTCCCCGCAGTTTTGATTATCGAGGTTGGTGAGGCTGGAAGGTTTGGGTATGGCCAACCAGGTGGTCGCAACGGCGGTGGGGCATCTGGTGGTGCTAGGGGAGATGAGGGGTCTGGTGGCGGAGCAAGTGACATTCGATTTGCGACAAGCCTTGAGTCTCGCGCAGTTGTTGCAGGAGGCGGCGGCGGTGGAGGAGGAGGCGCAGCGCCAGGGGGCGCTGGCGGAGGCCTCATAGCAGCAGGTGGCGCGAATGGCCAGGGTTCTGGAGGCGCTGGAGGCACACAGCTTGCCGGCGGTGCTCCGGGAGGCCATGACACTTACGCAACGGCAGCCAGTGCCGGAGGTTTTGGTTTTGGCGGCAACGGTTCTTCATACTTTTCCGGCGGTGGCGGAGGAGGCGGCGGAGGCGGCTACTTCGGCGGTGGCGGCGGCGGAGCTAGCTGGAGTGGCGCAGGCGGCGGCGGAGGTGGGTCATCGTTCGCTGCTAGCACGCTCACCAGCAATGTGGTTCATGCTGCGGGCGTGAACTGGGGCAATGGCTACGTGGTTATTCGCTACCAAATGCCAACTGAGATCACTTCAGTGACTGCAGAGCAGCTTTCCAGCAATCAGATGAAATTCATCCTGATTGCAAACCAGAACATTCAGGGCTTTACTGCTGCTGATGTTGAGCTTCCTACTGTGGGTTGCACCATTTTCCGAGTCTCTGTTGCTGGAGCCCGGGGTGAGGTCACGCTGAGCAACTGTCCACATGGCGAAGTGGGCTTTGTTTTGAAGGCAAATTCACTCGGTAATGAAAACCCTGGTCCGCAAACTCCACTTACCTCATCATTCATGTTTGACAGACAGGGTCCAACTTTTGATTGGGGTGAGGGGCCAATCCTGATGAATCAAAGTGGAGGCAGAGTCGAATTTGCTGTCGCCGATAACTTGGTGCCAACCGCAGCAAACTTCGAAGTCTCGGGTTGCAGTTTCGAGGTCGAACCAAGCGCAATTGTCCTAACCCAGTGTTCAGAGGGCAATCACCTGGTCTCATTTTTGTCATCGTCACTCCAGGATCAATGGGGCAATCTTGGGCCAGTTTCCAATCGAGTCTTTGGCTTCTCGGTTGACACAACAAACCCCGTCGCAACATGGTCTGAAGTTGAGATTCAAGGAGACGGCCCCTTCACATACAGCACTGAAATCACTTTTAGTGAGGAAGTGATATGGGCCCCAGCTCTGGTTGTCTTCAGTTCCGATTCCGAATGCCAAAGTGGTTTTGAGGGCTTATCGTTCTGGGCTGAGTGCTCACACGCAAGTGTCAGTTGGACTTTGGACTCGAGCCTCGTTTTGGACCTTGTGGGTAATGCAGGTTTGGGCATGGCTGTTGCGAGCGTGAATCATCCAGAACCTGCACCAACACCAGAGCCAACCCCCGAACCAACACCAGAACCAACACCAGAGCCCGAGGTGACTCAAGAAGCCCAACCCCCTGTTGCGGCTCAACCAGAGCCAACCCCCGAACCTCAACCCACCCCAGTGCCGGTTGCTCCTGAGCCTCAACCTGTTGCGCCTGTGGCACCAATAGCCATCGCTCCAGTTCAACCCGAACCACAGCCCGAACCTGAGTCGCAGCCTGAGCCTGAGGCTGTTTCGCCACTCGACCCTCCCATCACCTCTAGTCCTGAGGTAGTTGAAGAGCAGCCGGCTTCTTCTAGTTCGGCTGTGGTGAGCCCAGCAACTGAATCAGATTCGGTGGTGGTCGATCAGGAGCCAACTAGTTCGGCCGAGGTGACTGCATCCGAGGAGGTCTCGGTTTCACCGATTTCTGATCTGGGGATCGATGATCTGATTTATCTCACACCAATTGAGGAGCCGGTTGGGCTGATAGTTCTGGACTCAGTTGAAACGCGTTCAACTCCCGGGTTGGCAGTTAGAGCAATCACTCAACTGGCCGAGCCGATTCGTGAACCCTCTCAGTCAATTCAAGAGTTGATTCAGATTGATCCGGTTCGACAAGAGCAACTTGATCCAGTTTTTACCCCAGGCGAGGATTCCCAGGTTTTGATTTCAGGGCCAGAGCTTGCAACTGAGTCAAGTGATGAAGTGCCGTGGCTATTGATCTTTGGGGCAATCTCCTTGGCCCTGCTCGGGATTGGAGCCTGGCGCTTTAGCGGAAGATGATGGTCCTTTGACCATCGAGCAGGACGCGGTGTTCGGCAAACCATTTGACCGCTTGGGTCAGGGTTTTCGACTCCGCGTCTTGCCCTATCTGCACTAACTGCTGCTTGGATTCTGAGTGCTCCACTCGAGTGACGTTTTGCTCGATGATTGGACCCTCATCCAAATCCTCGGTGACGAAGTGGGCGGTGGCGCCAATGAGCTTCACACCTCTGGCGTGAGCTTGGGCATAAGGATTAGCGCCCTTGAATCCTGGAAGGAATGAGTGGTGGATGTTGATGATTTTGCCCTCAAACTCTTTGCAGAACTCGGGTGAGAGAATCTGCATGTAGCGGGCAAGGACAATCAGTTCGATCTCGTGCTCGCGAATGAACTCGCGCAGCCTTTTCTCAAACAGGGCTTTGTCAACACCTGTTTGGACCTGATGATTCTCAAACTCGATGCCGTAGAACTGAGCAAGCTCAGCCAGGTCTGAATGGTTACTGAAAACCTTAGGTATCTCGATTGGCAACATGCCTGCGCGCTTGCGATAGAGCAGATCATTGAGGCAGTGCCCGGCTTTAGAGACAAGCACGAGGGTTTTCATCTTTCTGCCCACAAAGTCCAGCACGTATTCCATGTTGAACTCGGCTGCGATCTTCTCAAACTGCTGCTCAAAAGCCGACTTGGTGATGTCTGCCTCAATCTGTAGCCTCATGAAAAAGCGACCTGTATCGGTTGAGGTGTACTGGTTGGACTCGGTGATGTTGCCACCAATTTCAACAACGGCTCCAGAGATTGCGTGGACAATTCCTGGGCGGTCTTGGCAGACAAAGGTCAATACCCAGTGTTCCTTGGTGGTCATGGCGACAATCCTATTGATGGCACACCCCGGATTAGCCCTTCAGGACTGGTAAACTCCAGCCATGTCCACTCCTTCAGCTAGCTTCAACGCACCCTTGTCAGAGGTAGATCCTGAAATCTCAGCAGTTCTTGAGCAGGAACTAGACCGTCAGCGTCACACCCTAGAGATGATTGCGTCGGAGAACTTTGTGTCTCGCGCGATCTTGGAGGCACAGGGTTCTGTGCTCACCAACAAATACGCCGAGGGCTACCCGGGCAAGCGCTACTACGGTGGCTGCGAGGTAGTTGACGTTGCTGAGGACCTGGCCCGCGATCGGGCAAAGCAGCTCTTTGGAGCAGACCACGCAAACGTTCAGCCTCACTCGGGCGCGACTGCAAACGCAGCTGTGATGATGGCTCTTGCAAACCCTGGTGACAGGATTCTTGGTCTGTCTCTTGCGCACGGTGGACACCTCACCCACGGCATGAAGCTCAACTTCTCGGGCAAGATGTATGAGCCTCACGCCTATGAGCTCCACCCAGAGACTTACCGCATCGACATGGACATTGTTCGAGAGCGAGCTCTAGAGACTAGGCCAGCAGTGCTAATTGCCGGTTGGTCTGCCTACTCTCGTCACCTCGACTTCGCAGCCTTCCGCTCAATCGCGGATGAGGTGGGGGCAAAGCTTTGGGTCGACATGGCTCACTTCTCCGGCCTGGTGGCAGCGGGAGTTCACCCCAACCCAGTTGAATACGCAGATGTGGTATCGACCACCGTCCACAAGACTCTCGCAGGGCCAAGATCAGGTTTGATTTTGTGCAAGGCCGAATACGCCAAGAAGATTGACTCCGCTGTTTTCCCAGGTCAGCAGGGCGGCCCGCTTATGCATGTGATTGCAGCTAAGGCAGTTGCTTTCAAGGCGGCAATGCAGCCTGATTTCGTGGAGCGTCAGAAGCGAACCATTGAGGGCGCGCAGATTATTGCTGATCGTTTGGTTCAAAAGGATGTTGTCGACGCTGGGATCTCTGTTTTGACCGGTGGAACTGATGTTCACCTAGTGCTTGTTGACCTCAGAAACGCAGCGATTGACGGTGCCACTGCTCAGGACCTGCTTCACGAAGCTGGAGTCACAGTAAACAAGAACTCAGTGCCAAATGACCCTCGTCCGCCTATGGTCACTTCCGGTGTTCGAATCGGCGCACCTGCGCTGGCAACCCGCGGTTTTGGTTCCAAGGAGTTCACCGAGGTAGCCGACATCATCGCCTCCGCCCTGAAGCCAGGTGCAGATGCAACAGCTTTGCGAGCACGCGTTCGTAAGCTAACTGAAGAGTTCCCTCTTTACCCAGGACTGTAGGCAGTAAGTGACCGCT
>CAYTOH010000079.1:0-5028 GCA_964439375.1 uncultured Aquiluna sp. | reverse complement strand
ATGCTCGCCGGAGGCGATTTTATTAAGACTTCAACGGGCAAGGTGACGGTCAACGCAACCATCCCTATCACTTTGCTAATGCTTCAGGCTGTCAAAGACTGGCACGATCAAACTGGCCAGTTCATCGGCGTGAAGCCAGCCGGTGGCATAAGAACAGCAAAGGATGCCATCAAGTATTTGGTGGTTGTGAAAGAAACCGCTGGCGAAGAGTGGCTCAACCCAGACCTGTTTAGATTCGGTGCATCAAGCTTGCTAAACGATGTTTTGATGCAGCGCCAGAAACTGAAGACCGGCCACTACTCCGGCCCTGACTATGTGACGGTGGACTAAAGGATGACTATGTTCGAGTACGCACCAGCCCCTGAATCCAAGGGCATAGTGAAGTTTCAGTCTTCCTACGGCCACTTCATCAACGGCAAGTTCCTAAAGCCAAGCAACACCTACAAGACAATCAACCCGGCCACCGAAGAAGTTCTGGCAGAGATTTCTCATGGCACGGTGAAAGATGTTGACGTCGCTGTGAAGGCTGCAAGGTCTGCCTACGAAAAAGTTTGGAGCAAGCTTCCAGGATCAGAACGCGGCAAGTACCTCTACCGCATCGCCCGCATCATCCAAGAGCGCTCCCGCGAACTAGCGGTCGCAGAGACCCTAAACAACGGCAAGCCAATCAAGGAAACTCGCGATGTTGACCTGCCGCTAGTTGCTTCTTGGTTTTTCTACTACGCAGGCTGGGCCGACAAGCTGGATTACGCAGGGCTCGGTGCCAACCCTAAGGCACTAGGTGTCGCAGCACAGATTGTTCCCTGGAACTTCCCGCTGATGATGCTCGCCTGGAAGATTGCCCCTGCGCTTGCTGCTGGCAACACCGTGGTTCTAAAGCCTGCAGAATCAACACCGTTAACAGCACTTATGTTTGCGGAGATTTGCCAGCAGGCGGATCTGCCAGCGGGCGTGGTGAACATCGTTACTGGTTTTGGCGACACCGGTGCCGAATTGGTGAACCACCCAGATGTTGACAAGGTCGCATTCACCGGCTCCACCGAGGTCGGACGCATCATTGCCAAGGCTGTTGCCGGGACTGAGAAAAAGGTAACCCTTGAGCTTGGTGGCAAGGCAGCCAACATAGTTTTCGATGATGCGCCACTTGACCAGGCGGTTGAAGGAATCATCAACGGCATCTTCTTCAACCAGGGTCATGTGTGCTGCGCGGGATCGAGGCTTTTGGTTCAAGAGTCGATTCAGGATGAGCTTCTCAAGCGGCTAAAGCGCCGAATGGAAAGTCTGCGCCTTGGCGATCCGATGGATAAGAACACCGACATCGGTGCTATCAACTCCAAAGCCCAGCTGGAGAAAATCACCGAACTTGTGAAGCAGGGAGCGATAGAAGGCGGCGAGGTTTGGGCTCCAAACTGCGCAATTCCAAAAAATGGCTTCTGGTTCCGCCCAACCATAATCACTGGCGTTGGTCCAGCTAACACGGTTGCTCGCGAAGAGATTTTTGGTCCGGTTCTAAGTGTGATGACATTTAGAACCCCTGCGGAGGCTGTTGCCAAGGCCAACAACACTCCCTACGGCCTGAGCGCTGGAATCTGGACCGAAAAAGGTTCACGGATACTCAAGCTCGCCGACCAACTAAATGCTGGAGTGGTGTGGGCAAACACCTTCAACCAATTTGATCCCACCAGCCCTTTCGGTGGTTTCAAGGAATCCGGTTACGGTCGCGAAGGTGGCCGCCATGGCCTACTCGCCTACCTCAAGGGAGGTAACTAATGCGTCTCGATGTTCGCAAAACCTACAAGCTATTTATAGGCGGCAAGTTTCCAAGAAGTGAATCTGGTCGCACCTACGAGATCAAGGATCACTCGGGAGAGTTCTTAGCGAATGTTGCGCAGGCATCTCGCAAGGATGCTCGTGATGCGGTAGTTGCAGCGAGAGCAGCCCAATCTGGCTGGGCTTCTGCCACCGCATATAACCGCGGTCAGATTCTCTACCGAATCGCAGAGATGCTAGAGGGTCGCAGAGATCAATTTGTTGCGGAGCTGAGGGCAATGACGGGAGTCAGCACCGCCAAGGCAAATGCAGAGTTGGATGCAGCTATTGACTCATGGGTTTGGCATGCCGGTTGGTCCGACAAAATCGATTCGGTCGCGGGAAACATGAACCCAGTGGCAGGGCCTTTCTTCAACATTTCAACTAACCAGCCAACCGGCGTTGTTGCGGCCTTAGCTCCTCAGGACTCGGCACTGGTTGGGCTTGTGAACACGATTGCTCCGGCCATCGTCTCGGGCAACACCGTGGTTGTTGTCTCGTCAGCCAAGCTTCCATTGAGCGCAATCACGCTAACCGAGGTGTTGGCAACCAGTGACCTGCCCGGTGGTGTGGTCAATGTGTTGACAGGGCTTGAGAGTGAAATCGGTCCTTGGCTTGCTTCCCACCAAGACGTGAACGCAATTGATGTTGAGGGTTCCTCGAGCCCTGTTGAACTAGAGATTGCAGCGGCCGAAACCATCAAGCGAGTTATCCGAAAGGGCAGCTACGGTAGAACCGGATCAAGGGGCAGCTTCAGCCACATCACCGATCTAATGGAAGTAAAGACCGTCTGGCACCCAAAGGGTCACTAGCTAAGGTCTACCTCCTGAGCGGGTCACCGCATTAGCTCCTGCAACCACAGCATTTTTTGCCGCGGACTCTAGGTCGATACCCTGAATCAAATCAGCAACCAAGCTGGCCGTAGTTGCATCTCCCGCACCAGTTGGATCAACGACCTTTACTTTCTTGGCAGGTATTAGGGTCGCCTCATTTTTGTGGCAAACCATGATCCCCTCTCTGCCCAAGGTCAGAGCGACCATTGGGTAGCGCTCCTGGAGTGCAAAGGCGATAAGTCGAGGTTCGAGCTCCCCTGTTAGAACTCTGCCCTCCTCCAGCGATGGGGTAAGCAAGTCAACTCCCTTGGTTGCCTCAAAAAACTTTGCTGCCGAGTAGTCAGCTATAAAGCCTGCGCTACCTGGATCACAAACCACCATCGCGCCCGCAGTCTTGGCCCTGCGGATGAGTAACTTGAAGTCCTTTGCTGGCATTGAGCCAAAGAGGCTGTATCCGGATAGGTAAAGCGCTGAGCCAAAGTCAGAGAGCTCAGAAACATCTAGGTTCTTGTTTGCACCCCGATCAGTGAGAAAGCTGCGCTGCTCGCCCTCGACCAAAACCACAATCGATCCGGTTGGGAGTTTGGGGTCAGCTTGGAGTATCGGGTTGACACCAAAACTCTTTAGGTTTTCGCTGTGACGCTGGATGTCGTGGGCACTAACTCTGCCCACAAAGTCAACCTCTGTCCCAAGGCTGGCAAGCCAACAGGCAAAGTTCGCTCCCGAGCCGCCAGGGGAAAGTTTGATTTCGGCAGGGGTGTCGGTGTCGGTGCGAATGGCGGTCTTAGGCTTCACCAAGATGTCGTCTATGACATCTCCAACCACAACCACCTTTGGCATTAGTCGAGCTCTAGCGCTGACCAGGCCAGTGCGATGTCTGCTGCAACAGAAACGTTGTTTCGAGCAAGATCTAGGTTCACCTCAAGCGACTTACCGCCTGACTCCTGGACTATGTAGAGAAGTAGGAAAGGCGTAACTGCTTTTCCTCTGACCCCAGCAGCCTCAGCAGCGGCAAAGGCCTTTGCGAGCACTGCGTCATGCTCGGCTTTGTCCCAAGCCTTGTCGGCTGGAATTGGATTCGCCACGACTATGCCGCCACCCTCGCCGACCAGATCTTGGGCTGCCATCACCTGAGCAATCTCCTGCGCCGAGTCGACGCTCCAATCCAAGGAGAACTCAGACTCTCGAAGCCAGAAGCTTGGGAAGATCTTGGTGCGGTAGCCAATAACTGGAACACTCAGGGACTCAAGTCGCTCAAGCGTTGCAGCGATATCCAAAACACTTTTTACGCCGGCGGAAACGACAGTAATTGGAGTGTTCGCAAGCACACTGAGGTCAGCGGACTCATCGAAAGTCTCGTTGGCTCCCCGGTGAACTCCACCTAGCCCTCCGGTTGCGAATACCCTGATTCCAGCCAAGGCTGCAAGGTGGGCTGTGGCCGCAACCGTTGTCGCTCCTGAAATCCCCTTGGCAGCAAGGATTGGCAAATCTCTAACCGATGCCTTTGCAATGTCTTGATTTGCAATTACATCCAGGGCCGCATCATCCAAGCCGATATTGGCAACGCCATTAATCACCGCGATCGTCGCTGGGACAACGCCCTTGTCCCGCAAAATCTGCTCGAACTCGAGAGCTGCCTCATAGTTTCGGGGCCGAGGTAGGCCATGAGAAATGATTGTGGACTCAAGTGCGACAACTGCTCGGCCCTGGTTTAGAGCTTTCTGGACAGCAGGATGAATCTTGATGAGGTCTTTTTGCACCATCCAAGGCTACTCTTCCAAAGGTGGCCGACTGACTCTTTGCTGGAGGTTAGGCGGAACTTCGGCCAAGCTCCACACCTACTTTCAAATAGGGCGTAATTTGTAGGAGATGAATTACCAGGGAGTGCTCGAGTGAAGCGGCCTTACTTCACTACCCCTAAGGGGCAGCGGTTGGCCATGCACCTAAGCAACTTTCTGTCGGTCCTTCTTTTGGGTGCACTTGCTCTCCACACAACTCTTGTTGAAGCCCCAAAATCGAATGTGCCGCAGTTAGACAGCGGAAACATCCAGCACTGTGTTGTTTTGGAGTGCGGAAAGATTTCGGATCTTGCTGGTTTGGAGCCCGCAAAAGTGACCTTCAGCGAGGGTGAGTTCATCAACACGGTTCGGGTCGATTTTGTAAATCAAGGGCGACTCGACGGGACACGGGACCTCCGATTAGAACTTCGTGACAGCTCCGCAAAGTTCCTGGAAGCCGCTTCCGGACAAATTCGACTGGGCCTGGTGGGCCGTAATTACGCGGAATTCGGACTCACGCACCCCCTCTCGAGCCTTGAGGCTGGCAAGCTCCTGCTCGGCTACTAAATCTCCGTTACCAAAACGTTATAACTCTCAGGAAGCACTCA
>CAYTOH010000078.1:0-5031 GCA_964439375.1 uncultured Aquiluna sp. | reverse complement strand
GGAAGATCACGCCTTGCTGCTCGAGATCCTCGCGGATCTTGTGGTAGACGACCTCGGACTCGTATTGAGCAGCAACTCCGGCGACCAGGCGCTGACGCTCTGCCTCAGGAATGCCTAGCTTTTCGTAGGTGGCGCGAATGTCTTCGGGCAGGTCTTCCCAGCTCTGGGCCTGCTTCTCAGTAGAGCGAACAAAGTACTTGATGTTGTCAAAGTGGATTCCTGATAGATCAGACCCCCACGAAGGCATTGGCTTTTTGAGAAAGAACTCATAGCCCTTGAGTCTGCGCTCAAGCATCCAGGCAGGCTCATTCTTTTTTCCTGAGATGTCCTTGACGACGTCTTCGTTAATGCCTCGTCGAGCGCTTGCTCCGGCCGCGTCCGAGTCGGACCATCCAAACTCATAGTTTCCAAGCTCATCAAGCTCTGGACGATCAATGATTTTCTCTGACAACTGTCCTCCTGGTTTCACTGAGTTCAACCCTCACAGCTCGCTGTTATTCCTCAGGGAAATTGCATGAGAGACTAGAACCCGTTGCCCCTAGAGGTTACTCGGCCAGGCTGAAACAAACTACTAAGGGCAACCTAAGTAGAGGGCAATCATTGAATATTTTGAAGTCAATCTGGCTGGACAAACTTACGTCTCCCAAACGCTTGCGTCTCTATGTTTGGCTCTCGCTGGCGACCCAGATTCTGATTGTTGTCACTGGCGGCCTGGTGAGACTCACTGCCTCCGGCCTTGGTTGCCCAACCTGGCCTAAGTGCACAGACGAATCTTTGGTTTCCACGCCTGAAATGGGAATTCATGGCCTGATTGAGTTTGGTAACCGTCTGCTTACCTTTGTACTCCTGGTCGTGGCACTACTAACTTTCGCGACGATATACCGCATGCATCCGGCCAAACGAGCATTGGTGCTCCCCACGGTCTTATTCTTCACATCCGTCGTTTCTCTCGTGCTCTCCCTGGTGGCGCTTGTGGTCTTTGGCCTCACCGGGCCCGTCATTTCAGTCTTTGTTCTAATCTTCGTTGCGGTGGTTGTGTTGACGCTGTGGTTCATCCGGACCGCGAACAGGGCCCAGCAAAAGGGAATCCTGGTTCCAAGCTTTGGCCTAGGCCTAGGAATTATTGCCCAAGCTGTAGTGGGCGGGATTACGGTCCTTACCGAGCTAAACCCTTGGATTGTTGGTCTTCACTTCCTGATCTCCTCTTACCTAATTGCGCTGGCTTCAGTCATGGTTTTCCGGGCACTGCCAAAGCAGATGGGTGAGATTGCTCCGATTTACCGGAGCCTCAGATGGCCAATTGCAATAGTTTCGATTGTCACAATCCTGATCGGGGTCTTGGTGACCGGTGCCGGACCCCATGCCGGAGATGCCAATACACCGAGAAATGGCCTTGATCTCGAGGTAATCCATCATTACCACTCCTACCCTGGCTATTTGATGACCCTATTGATTCTGATTGCCTTGATTGCACAGGCGAGGGTGAATCTGAGCTGGGCAAGCTACCCATTCAGGGGTCTGCTGATTTTATTTGTCGTCACCGTAGCTCAAGCGGTGCTCGGTATTGCTCAGGCAAGGATGGGAGTGCCACCAATCATGGTTGGCATTCACATGTTAGGAGCTGCGGTGTTGTCATCATTAGTGATGTTCCAGTGGTTGGCAGCGGGCGCGAAGAAATAGATGAAAGTTGTTTTCTGGTTTCGCAAGGACCTAAGGCTGCAAGACAACCAAGCGCTGAGTCATGCCGCGTCCAATTCAGAGCTCTACCCGGTCTTCACTCTCCCGAGTGACTTCGCGTCGTTGCTTCCAATTCGGCAACATTCGCTGATCGAGTCATTGAGGTCACTCCATTGTTCATTGCCTAAAGGGTTGGGGATTCTTCCATCCTTGGGCTCCCTGGCGGATTATGCAAAGAGTCTTGGCGCTCAGAAGGTTGTAGCAACAAGAGCGCACGACACAAAAGGGATGCTGCAGCAGGCGTCCTTAGCAGAACTTCTGTTCCCGCTAGGGATCGCACTTGAGCTGGTTGGCTCAAATTACGCAGTTGAACCGGGGACTATTCGCAAAGATGACCAAAGCCCACTAAAGGTCTACACCCCTTTCTACAAAAGATGGATACAGGTGGGCTGGCCAAAGCCGTTCTCACTTGAAGTTCCACAGGTCCATTGGGGTTCTCCAGCTAGTCCGGGAGAATTGCCCGCCGCTTCTGCGCCTTCCCCCATCGAGATTCGCGCAGGTGAGGCCTTCGCGCTGAGAACCCTTGAGCGCTTCAGGCGTAGATCGTTAGATCAATATGACCAGGTTCGTAACCGAACTGATTTATCAGGAACGTCTCACCTATCGCACGCTTTGGCTCACGGCGAGATACACCCGAGAACCATTCTCGCTACTCTCGGTGATTCAGCTGCTCACGATACCTATCGCAAGGAGATTGCCTGGCGCGAGTTTTATGCGGATGTGATGTTTCACAACCCCCACACACTTGACGATTACTTCCTGCCCCAGTTCGCTCAGATGAGATATGCCGACCCAGAGAAAGACGCTGCAGTCCTTGAAGCCTGGACTCAAGGCAAGACCGGTTATCCGATAGTCGATGCCGCGATGCGACAGCTTTTGACAACCGGTTGGATGCACAATCGTGCGCGAATGATTGTTGCGAGCTTTCTTATCAAAGACCTTCACTTCGAATGGCAGGTCGGCGCTCGCCATTTCGAGAAACACCTGACGGACTTTGATCCAGCTTCAAACGCACATGGGTGGCAGTGGACCGCTGGCTGCGGTACGGATGCCTCGCCCTACTATCGGGTCTTTAATCCGGTGCTCCAGGGCGAGAAGTTTGATCCCAATGGTGATTACGTTCGGAAATACATTCCAGAACTTGCCCATATTCCCGGAGCGGCCGTGCATCAGCCCTGGCTCTTGGTTGATGGGCTATCAAATGGCTACCCCGCACCGATCGTTGACCATTCCAAGGAGCGAGACGAAGCTCTTGCAAGGCTCAAAGCCCTAAAGAATTAGAAGGGCAAGAGCGGATCGATAGCGATCGCCAAGAAAAGTAGCGTTAGGTGGGTGATTGAGCCGTGGAACAGACGCATTGGGTTCTTTGGAACCGAAACCCTGGCTTCGTTGTAAAGCTTGTGTGACTCCCACGTGAACCAAGCACCCGCAATTACCGCTACTGCCGTATAGGTGATTCCCATGCCGGCGACTGGAATTAACAGCAGGGTTGCGGCGAGATAGGCCCAGGCGTACAAAATTATTTGCCTGCCAACAATCTCGTTCTTTGCCACCACCGGCAACATTGGAACCCCAGCCGATTTGTACTCCTCGAGATACTTCATGGAGAGCGGCCAGTAGTGCGGCGGGGTCCAGAGGAAAATAATCAGAAACAGCACCCAAGCTGCTGCGTTGACTTCATTTGTGACAGCGGCCCAGCCAATCAAAGCAGGCATGGCTCCCGCGGCGCCGCCCCAGACGATGTTTTGCGGGGTGCGGCGCTTGAGTCCAAGAGTGTAAACGAAGACGTAGAACAGGATTGCCGCAAGCGAGAGCAGCGCTGACAGTGGATTCACTACTAGCCAAAGCCATAGAACCGAACCAACTCCGATGCTCCACGCGAAAACGAGTGCCTCTTTTTGGGTCAGCTCTCCGGTAACGAGTGGTCGATTCTGAGTTCGGCCCATTATTTTGTCAATGTCGCTGTCGATGTAGCAGTTGAAGGCGTTCGCACTTCCCGCACTTAGTGCTCCGCCGAATAGTGTCGCGAGAATCAGCCAAATTGAAGGCAATCCCCCGGCAGCAAGGATCATTGTCGGTACGGTGGCGATTAGCAGAAGTTCGATGACCCTTGGCTTAGTCAGCGCAAAATACGCTCGCAACTTGGAAGAGAGCGAGAATTTAGCTTGAGCGGGGGCAGACATCGGCCTCAAGTCTAATCGCTACCCGGATTAGTCCCCGCCCAAGGTATAGACTTCACAACAAACTCGGAGCACCGCCGCCCAGTAAATCCCACGTGAAAATCCAAAAGATTGGAAAACATTTAAGTGTTGGAATGGAATGAACTAGATGACCTCGCGGTGAAAACCGCGAAGGTTTTAGCGGCAGATGCTGTCGAAAAAGTTGGAAATGGCCACCCCGGCACAGCGATAAGCCTCGCTCCCGCCGCATACCTTTTGTTCCAAAAGGTGATGCGTCACGATCCTAAGGACGACCGCTGGCTTGGAAGAGACCGCTTT
Organism: uncultured Aquiluna sp.; assembly: GCA_964439375.1. Lineage (GTDB taxonomy): Bacteria > Actinomycetota > Actinomycetes > Actinomycetales > Microbacteriaceae > Aquiluna. The sequence goes on along the minus strand of CAYTOH010000078.1, from coordinate 796 downwards.
ATCCTTTCCGCGGGGCACTCTTCGCTGACAATTTACAACCAGCTTTTCATGGGCGGCTTTGGCCTAGAGCTCGACGATATCAAGGCCTTGCGCACCTGGGGTTCAAAGACTCCGGGGCACCCAGAGTATGGGCACACCTACGGAGTCGAGATAACCACTGGTCCATTGGGCCAGGGGGTTGCGTCCGCTACTGGCTTTGCAATGTCTCAGCGTTTCGAGAGGGAGCTATTTGACCCCAACAACTCCGGGGAGAGTGTTTTCGACCACAGGGTCTATGTCATTGCCGGAGATGGCGACCTTCAAGAGGGAGTGAGCGCGGAGTCCGCATCGCTTGCTGGGCACCTCGGGCTTGGCAACCTAGTTGTGATTTACGATGCCAACCAGATTTCAATTGAGGATGACACCGACATTTCCTTCTCTGAAGATGTTGCGGCTCGTTACTCCGCCTACGGGTGGCAGACCCTTGAGGTCAATTGGCGAAAGGGTGAGTATGTGGAGGACGTTCATGCCCTCTACGAAGCTCTCGAACAGGCGAAGGCGGACACTTCTCGTCCAACCCTAATCACGCTCAGGACCATAATTGGCTGGCCATCCCCTACCAAGCAGAACACCGGCAAGATTCACGGTTCAAAGCTCGGAGCAGAGGAATTAGCTGGACTCAAGCTGAACCTGGGCTTTGATCCAGCGAAGTCGTTTGACGTATCGCCAGATGGTTTGGCACACACCCGTTCCTTGGTTTCTAGGGGTGAAGCTCGTCGCCGAGACTGGGACTCACGATTCAAAGCAAGGCAAGTGG
>CAYTOH010000077.1:0-5123 GCA_964439375.1 uncultured Aquiluna sp. | reverse complement strand
AACCGAAACCGCGTTCGGCCTGTTTATGACGGCCGCTTGCGCGGCAGGTGAAGTGTTGGCTGACATGCCTTAAGCCTATCCCAAAAAGTTCCCCCAGAGGCTTCAGCTGGAAGCAATTCGGCCAATTTTCAGGCTCAAATCCCATTTCTTTGTGACTAAACTCTGCCGCATGGAGATTCAGTCATGGCCCCTAATCCTAGGGAGCCTGCTTGCGGGGGAGGACCTCGAGCGTAAACAGGCTGAATGGGCGCTACGACAGATCATGTCTGGTGACGCCTCGGAGGCGCAAATTGGCGCGTTCATGGTGGCTCTAAGGTCAAAGGGCGAGACCGTAGAAGAGCTAGCGGGACTTGTGGATGTCATGCTGGATAACGCTGTCGTTCTCGATACCGGAAATGATGCCGTTGACATCGTTGGTACCGGGGGAGACCTTGTTGGAACTGTAAACATAAGCTCTATGGCTGCAATACTCGCCGCCGCGACAGGTGTCCCAGTTCTGAAGCACGGAAGCCGCTCTGCCTCAGGGAAAACAGGATCCTCAGAGATGCTTGAAGTCCTGGGAATCAAGCTCGATTTAGCACCCACACAAGTTGCAGAAGTGTTCCAAAAGGTCGGAATCACGTTCTTCTTCGCCCCAGTCTTTCACCCCGCTATGCGTTTTGTGGCACCTGTTCGAAAGCAGCTTGGGGTGCCAACAACCTTCAATTTTCTTGGGCCTCTGGCGAATCCAGCACAACCAATCGCTACGGCACTTGGTGTAGCAAACCAATCAATAGCCCCAGTAATGGCCCAAGAAATGGCCGCCAGGGGGAGAACCGCCTTGGTTTTTCGCTCAGACGATGGCCTTGATGAGCTCTCAACCACAGCGATCAACAGGGTTCTCTTAGTTCACGCTGGTGAGGTCACGCCCTTTGAGATAGATGCCCAAGACTTTGGCATGCAACGAGTTCAGCAGGCGGCTCTTCTGGGGGGCGATGCGCAGCACAACGCTAAGGTTGCAAACCGGTTATTTGCGGGAGACGAGTTTGAGAACTCAGCGGCTATTAGGGACGTTGTGGCGTTGAACGCTGCAGCAGGAATTGTTGCCTTCGAAATCGCCAAAGGGTCAACGGTCGAACCACGTGAGCTATTCGACCGAGCGATACAGCGAGCAAGGGCTGCAATTGAATCAGGAGCCGCCGCACAAAAGCTTGTGCAGTGGTCAGCGGCAACGCAGCAGTTCTAATCAACATCAGCACTGAGAGGGGACGGTTCGGAATAAACAACTTGACATAATGTTTATTATCGGCTTTATGTAGCCAGTGCTGGCGCGTTGTTCAGGTCGTGGTTGGAAGATGCCTCTTCAAAACATCCAGTGACCCAGCGGGTTCAATCCACGGCGTCTCGCTCAGAATCTCGCCTAGCGACCACCAGCGATGTGTGACATTGTCCCGATGTTCGTCTTGAGTCCAGTTTGTTGAATCGGGCAGAAACTCATCCGTCAATCGAAGCTCAAAAAAATGGGCCTCGCCGGTCTCAAACTCGCGCTGATCGGGCATAACATGCTCAATAGTTTCGAGTAGATCGCTCAACTCGGACTCAAGAAATTGCCTGCCTGTTTCCTCAAACAATTCTCGAAGTGCGGCTTGCTGGAGGCTCTCGCCCGGCTCAACTCCACCACCAGGGAAAACCCAAGCCGGCTCCAGCCCCGAACCAGGTTCAAAGTGCGAGAGAAAGAGCAAAATCCGACCCTCCTTTGATCTCAAAAGCACTCTGACTGCGCGCCTGTGACGGCTCAAAGCCTGCCCCCTTTGTCAACGAGCTTGAATATTCGCAAGCCGAGTTGATTTAGGTATCCGATACTGAGCGCAAAGATCAGCGTCCCTTCGCGAACCTGGCCTCCCATCGCAAAACCAACGGCTACGACAGCTACTTCGACCATGCTTCGAGCCTGCCAAAAAGGCAGCTTGAATCGTTGCGCAAGCCCAGTGTTGAGGCCATCTCTCGGACCTTTGCCCATGTCGCAGGAGATGTACATTCCGGTAGCAAAGGAGATCACGAGTAATCCAACAAGGAAAAGTCCTAGCTGCTGCCAGTATCCACTTAGTGTCGGCATAAACGGCAGCGTCAAATCTGCGTAGATTCCCAACAAAAGCCCGTTCAGAATAGAGCCGATCCCTGGCTTCACGCGGAGCGGAATCCAGCTGAGAAGAACCATCACACTTACAGCGATTGTCGACTGACCAAAGCTGAGTCAGGTTTGCTTTGAGATTCCTTGGGCCAAGACATCCCAGGGCGCAAGTCCAATAGAGGCATGAACCATCATGGCAATCCCAATGCCATAAATCACCAAGCCAATATTTAGCTTCGCAAAGCGATAGGCAAACTTAGACTTGGTCACCAGCACAGACTAGGGGAACACATGGCAAAAACTTCATACTTTGATCCCCCTCTACCCCGCGTATTGGCCCACAGGGGCCTCAGTGAACACCGTGATGACATCGATGAGAACTCCGTCATGGCTTTTCTTGAGGCGATCAAACACGGCGCAACTCACATTGAGTCGGATGTTCACGCGACCTTAGATAACGTTGCAGTTCTATTTCACGACGAAGATCTGCGCAGAGTCGCTGGGATTAATCGTCGGATCGACAGCATGACCTTTGCCGAGCTGTCCGAAGTAAAGCTTCTAAATGGTGGCTCAATCCCATCCCTTGCATCAGGACTAGAGCTCAATGTTCGCCTAAACCTAGATATCAAATCCAAGCGGGCAATCGCCCCGACCGTCTATGAAATTGAAAAGTTTCGGGCCCACGATCGAGTGTTGGTATCGAGCTTCTCCTCTTCGCGTCGGAGGTCGGCCCTTGGGATGCTCAGCTCTCCGGTGGCAACCAGCGCTTCAATGCGAGAGGTATTGCTTGCTTGGATTAGTCACAACCTAGGAGGCATTGGCTTTGGATACCTAGTGCGCGACCTAGATGCATTCCAGATTCCTCCAGGCCGAGGCCCAATCCGTTTTGCGACCAAATCCTTTATAGAAAGAGCCCGGCAGCATGGAGTCGAAACTCATTTTTGGACAGTGAATGACCCTGATCAGATGAGCGAGCTCCTCCAGCTAGGAGCGGCCGGGATTGTTTCGGACCGAATCGACCTACTTAGCTGAGCATTCTCTGAGAAACACCTACGCCAGGGACTTGTTTCGACCGGTGCCGGGTTGTCTCCTTTGACGAGAGGAAAACCTATGGCAGAGACAATGCGCGGAATGCGACTTGGGTCGCAATCTTTAGAGTCTGACGCTGGAGTTGAGCTCTCAGCAAGGCAGCGCAAGCGTTTTCGTTGTTCAGACGGCCACGAGTTTGAGATGGTCTTTTCCGCCACAGCAGAACTCCCAGAAACTTGGGAGTGCAAGAGCTGCCCCGAGATAGCAATTCGCCTTGAAGATGATGTTCCAATTATTTTGACCTCAGTCGATTCAGAGGCACCGCGTTCTCACTACGACATGGTCTTGGAGCGCCGCTCTCGTGAGGAGCTAGAGGAGCTTTTACAAGAGATGCTTGCCGACATGCGAGCCCGAAGGGCAGCTGGCCGACTCAGCGCCTAAGCAATCTGCCAATCCCCCACTTAGTGCAGAGCACGAAGGCCTCGATAACTATCTCGAGTGTCATTTTTGATCTGCCATTTTCGCGCTCTACGAACCTAATCGGAACTTCGGTTATCTGCAGTTTGGCTTGGACCGCGCGCCGGGTCATCTCAATCTGAAAGCCGTAACCGCGCGCTTCCAGGTCATCTAGGTCCATGGCACTCAGCGCTTTACGTGAGTAGACGCGGTAACCGGCGGTCAGGTCTCCAAGCTTTATCCCAGTAGTAAGGCTTGCGTAGCTGTTTCCAAATCGAGAAATCAACTCTCTGGATTTGGGCCAGTTTTCGACCTCTCCCCCGGAAATCCAGCGAGATCCAATCACTAAATCGGCCTCAGCATTGAGCAGTGTTGCTAGGTCTTCAGAGCGATGTGACCCATCTGCGTCCATTTGCACAAGCTGGTCATAATCTCTCTCTAGTCCCCAGGCGTAGCCTGCGAGGTATGCCTTGCCAAGGCCTTGCTTACCAGACCTGTGAAGTACGTGAATCCTCGAATCTCGGGTTAGAGAATCCGCAATCGCCCCGGTTCCATCAGGCGAATTGTCGTCAATAATCAGGATGTCGACAGTTGGATTGAGGTCCAAAACCCTTCGAACCACAGCCTCCAGACCTTGGGCCTCGTTGAAGGTTGGCATCATTACCAAAACTCTCATCGTCTTGACCAGCGCAACCCAATCAGACCGACTGCCAGAGCAAAGATGATTAGGTCAATCCAGCCAGCGAGGATAAGTGCTGGAGTTAGTCCCGAATGAAGCGGCACTCTCTCTACCATCGCAGCCGGTTCATACCAGGTGACCTCAGAGAGCGTCTCGCCGGTAGGCAAGAAGATGGCACTGAGGCCAACGGTAGAGATGTTCACAACAGTCCTACCCGTCTCTATAGCGCGCAATTTTGCGATTGCAGCCTGTTGAAACGTCTCGTCAGAATAGCCAAATTCAGCATTGTTGGTCTGGGAGAGAATCAGTTGCGCACCCTCGAGCGCAAGTCCTCTAGGGATGTCATCGACCGCAATTTCGAAGCAAATCAAACTTCCGGAGTCGAAGCCATTTGTCTCAAAAATGCCATCCCGCTGCCCGAAGCTATAGCCTCGGGGAACTAGGTCGATGAGGTCAGGCGCGAGCATTCTCCAAAAAGCACGATCGGGAACATACTCGGCAAAAGGAACCGGCCGCTTTTTGTCGTAGTAGTCAACTGGCCCCAACTCTGGATCCCAAAGCAGGGTGGAGTTGAAAGTATCGTCTCCGCGCTTTGTAATCGTGCCAAAGGTGAACGGGACATTGATGCGCTCGGCAAATTCTTCGATCTTGGCCCTGGCAATTTCACTGCGCAGTGGGTCCACGTCCGAGGCATTCTCTGGCCAAACCACAAGCTCGATTTCATCAGCCAACTCAGACCTAAAAATCAACTCGGAGGCATCAAGGTGGTTTTGCAGAATCGTGCCAGGCGTCTGATTTGCAAACAGGCCAGCGTTAGCGTTACCCTGCACAGCTGCCACGGTCACCTCG
>CAYTOH010000076.1:0-5128 GCA_964439375.1 uncultured Aquiluna sp. | reverse complement strand
GTTGGCTAAAACCCTGGCATTCCTCTCGACAACACCGAACAAATTCGGACCGAGTAATCGAGGTTGATTGGAACACGCGAATTCGGCCTGAGACAAAGCTCAGACCGTCCCTTCAGCATAGCAGCGACTAAACCGGTTTTCCACAAAAACATTTCACGGTTTAGTCCTGCTGTTCAATGCTCGAGACGCTGATCGCATGACAAAGCTGATTGCGCTTCTATTTCTTCTCTCGCAGGCAATTACGCCCCCGCCGTCTGCAGAAATTTGGGCAGAGCCCATTCCATTTTTTGAGCAGAGTATCGAAGAGAGCTACTTGGCCCCTGCGAGTAGATACGGTTCTGGGCACAGGGGAATCGACTTTCACGTCGAACCAGGGCAATCGATTCACTCCCCCGATCACGGCGTAGTCCACTTTGTGGGGAAAGTCGTGAATCGAAATCTGATAACCATTCGAACCACCCATGGCAAGCTGGCTAGCTTCGAGCCAGTGTGTTCATCACTTCGCATGGGTGATTTGGTCAGGAAAGGACAGGCTCTCGGGGTTAGGTGTTTGGGAGATGAGTCCTACTTTGCTCACTGCGATAGCTGTGTCCACGCTTCAGCCAGAGACCACCACGGTTACCTATCCCCGCTTCATCTCATGGGTCAAATGACTGCGAGTGTTCTCATCAGCTAAGCCCTAGGGTGCGCTTGCTCAAAGCTTTTGCGAAGGCGCTCAACCGAGACATGAGTGTAAATCTGAGTGGTTCCAAGTGAAGCGTGGCCAAGGATCTCCTGAACTGCCCGCAAGTCGGCTCCATGGTCCAAAAGGTGCGTGGCTGCTGAATGCCGCAGGGTGTGGGGTCCGGCCTTGCCGGTAGGTGTTTCGGCAAGCTCTCTTGCGACGAGGCTGTAGATCTGCCTAACCCCAACCCGTTTGCCTCTTGAGGAGAGCAAGAGCGATTCCGGTGAATTCTCAGTTTGAAGTTTTGGTCGCCCAAGCCTGAGCCAGAGCTCGAGAGCCTCAGAGGCCGGGGCTCCAAAAGGCAGCATTCTTTGCTTGTTGCCCTTCCCCGTGACAAGAATCAAGTTTCTGGAAAAGTCGACATCATGCAGATTTACTCCGGATAACTCACTCACGCGCATACCCGTTGCGTAGAGGAGCTCGAAGGCAACCAACTCCATCAACGCAATTGGACTTTCGGCTAACGCTCTTGCCCGCAGTTTGGAAAAGACTTTCTCTAGCGAAACCTCGGTTGCAACCTTGGGTAGCGACCGATCTAACTTTGGAGACCTGAGTCTGAGGCCGGGGTCGCTCTCTAAGAGGCCCTTTTCAAAAAGGTGCCCGCTGTAGGCCCTTATTGATGAAGTTTTTCGCGACAGAGTGGTTTTTGTGCCGCCCGCTTCTGAAATGCGAAACAGCCAGTCTCTTATCGAGTCGATGGATAAATCCTGTTTCTTGTCAGAAAGGAACTCTAGAAAATCGGCAACGTCGGATCGATATGCCTTGAGTGTATTTGTGCTCAGCCCTCGAGCCGAGAGCTTGGCGATGAAATTCTCTAGCTCAATCGCAAATCGCTCCACAGCACCAGACTAAAGGCTCGAGTCGCTCCTTAGGCGATTTCACCCGCCAATCGAAGTGCTTTCAGCTCACGAATCACCGAAGAGATCCCCATACCCGATTCTCTGGCTATCTCTGCCGGCTCACGGCAGCCATCGCGCATTGCATCCAGCACTCGCTTTTGCTCGAGGGTTGGCTCTACCCGATTCGTCAAGGTCCAAGGCTGCGCTAGTCCCTCACGAATCATTGTGTTGCAGCCTTGGGAACTCTTATCCGACCACAACCCCGGGATTGCAAACACATCTCTCCCTAACGCTCTAGCGTGGTTCGCAGTGTTCTTTGACCCCGAACGATAACCAGCTTCGACCACGACCGTGTAGCTACCAGTTGCCGCAATCAATCTATTGCGCTGCAGAAACCTAAATCTTGATGGGGACGAACCTGGTTGCAACTCAGAGACCAGAGCGCCTCCGGATCGCACCATTTGATGAAACAGCTCCCAGTTCTCCATGGGGTATGCGCGGTCAATCCCGCCCGCCATGAATGCAACTGTTGGTAACCCGAGATCGAGAGCTGTTTTGTGGGCAGCCGCATCGATGCCCTTGGCTCCGCCGGACACTATCGGGCTCATAACAGAAGAAACAAGCTTGGCTGTGTTCCGAAGACCCCTCTCAGAGGGTGAGCGGGAGCCAACGACACCAACAAAGTCTTGCTCAATTGCTTTGGGCTCCCCCGCTACCCAAAGCACATAGGGTGCATGATGCTCAAGGTCGGAGAACCTTTGCCAGGTATTTGGAAGATCGGTTGGAAACTGCGGTTTAGCACCCCACCTGATTCCACGCTCTATTGCCCGCTCAGGATGAGCGAAGTCGATTCGTAGTTTGATTCGCTCCAAAAGTTCGGGAAGCTTGAGCAAGTACTCGGGAGCATGCAAAGCAATAAGTTCGCTCCAGAGTCGTTTTGCCCTGCCTGAACGAAAGTCTGTTATCGCCGCCGGGCCTTGGAGCTCAAAGATTTTGTGAGCCAATGCATCGCCTGGCTCGTGCAGCATCGACCACTGGATGGTTAGGTGTTGGGATTCATCTAGGTACATAAACCTAGGTTGCAGAAAACGGGGAGGTTTGTGTTTGGGCGAAGCTAAAGCTGTGGATAACTAGGGCTGATCGCCAACGGCAAGCTCTTTAGGGATCTCGATTTCCTTGTTTCCGATTTCTTCAACGTTGACATCCTTGAAGGTCATCACTCGGACCTGCTTCACAAATCGGTCGGTTCTGTAAATGTCCCAAACCCAGACATCTTGCATGAATAGCTCAAAGTAGAAATCGGTGGCGGTGTCGATTCGCTTGAGCTCAACTTCGTTTGCAAGGTAAAAGCGACGTTCGGTCTCAACCACGTAGCTGAACATCTTTACGACATCGCGGTATTCGCGATAGAGCGCTAGTTCAGCATCTCTGTCGTAATCCTCGAAATCGTTCTCGTCCATAGTGTGGCTAAGTCTATGGGTTTCAGAAAAGCTCTTCGGCTCCAAGGATTTTTGTTAGCCAACTGATGCGATGTTGATGACATGGGCCCATGGCCCTTAGTGCTGCTATGTGTGTTTCTGACGCATAGCCTTTGTTCGAGACCCAGTCATAAAGCGGGTGCTCCTGATGCAGTTCTCGCATCAGCTGATCGCGGGAAACTTTTGCGCTTAGGGCAGCGGCAGAGACGACTGCGCAATCTCGGTCAGCTTTTGTTCTAAGCACAACCGGAAAGTTCACTACTCCGGCCAAAAAGTTGTGGGAGCCATCCAGAAGTAAGACGGTATTGCCAGTTGCAAGTGGCTCAATGGCTTCCTTAGCAGCAAGCTGAAGGGCTCGTGAAATTCCAAAACTTTCAATTTCAGAAGCTGATTTCATGCCCACCGAATGTCTAACCCAGCTGGCACTTATTGCGGCAACCTCATCCCGTTTTGCCTCAGCAATCAACTTGCTATCGCGAAGTCCCACTGGAATTTCAAGTTGGGTTTGTTTTGTGAAGAGTGCGGCGCCAACCGCAACCGGTCCCGCAATCGCTCCGCGGCCAACCTCATCAATTCCAATTACCTGGTCGTAGGTTTCAAGTAGCTCTAGTTCAAGCTCAAGGCTTGGGAACGACACCAAAAACTCCAGGGAAGTTGTCCAGCACAGTCCAGTTCGCAACCGGCCAGGAAATCAACACTGCTTTGCCCACAACGAAGCTCTCTGCGACAAAGCCCTTCGAGGGCAGATCCTGGTGGAATCGTGAGTCGGTCGAATTACTGCGGTTATCGCCCATAACCCAGTAGCTACCCTCGGGAACGGTCACCTTGAAGTCGACGTCTGAGGGCGTCGATCCCGCTCGAACATAGGTTTCTTCAATAGGAACACCGTTGATGAGAATGCGACCTTCGGCGTCGCAACATTCAACTACATCACCTGGCAGGCCAATTACGCGCTTGACAAGGTGCTCGGCAGAGTCTGGGGCAGTGATACCAAAGGTTCCCAGTACAAAGTCGGAGAACTCTTGGAGTGGCTCTTTTGGTTGCGTGGGTATTGCCCCGAGCCAGCCACCTGGATCGCGGAAGACTACGACATCGCCCCGCTCAATAGGCATCAGCTCGGGAACCATCACATTGACAATGATTCGGTCATTGATCTGGAGAGTCTCAAGCATTGAGCCGGAGGGGATATAGAACGATCGAATCAAGAACGCCTTGATGAGCACCGAAAGCACAAGTGCAGTCCCAATGATTACCACAAAGTCAATCAAGAAAGCGGTGAACCAGTTAGTTCTAGCTCTCTTCAGAAAATGTCTGACTCGGGATAAAGGCGTATGGGTCCGAGGTCGAAGGTCCTCGGGTTCGCTCATGCTGCTAAGTCTACTTAGTCGTTGTCGCGCTTCTCGCGGATCTTGGCAGCCTTACCGCGAAGGTCACGCAAGTAGTAAAGCTTCGCGCGGCGAACTGCTCCGCGAGAAACCAACTCAATCTTGTCGATGATTGGGGAGTGCACAGGGAAAGTACGCTCTACGCCAACCTGGAAGGAAACCTTACGAACAGTGAAGGACTCGCGGATGCCGTCGCCCGAGCGGCTGATTACAACGCCCTGGAAGACCTGAATACGGCTGCGGTTACCTTCAACAATGTTTACGTGAACCTTCACGTTGTCACCAGCGCGGAAGTCTGGGATATCGGTCTTTAGGTTCTTTGCATCGACGACGTCGAGAATGTGCATTTTCTGCTCTTTCCTTTTGCGCGCAGGTCAAAACGGCTAGTTGCTTTGTTCTTTAGTGCCTTTTGCTCCCCTGCGGCAGAGACGTCCAGGCACAAGCGAGAATTCTGCCACAGAGCCGGCGCTATGGCAAGTGTCGCGCGAGGAGCTAAGTCAGCAAGTCTGGGCGATTGGCCTTTGTTCTCTCCAGTTGCTGGGCTTTACGCCACTTTTCAATCTCGGCATGGTGACCTGAAAGCAAAACCGCTGGCACCTCCAGGCCTCTCCAGATACTTGGTTTGGTGTAGCTGGGGTATTCCAGTAGCCCATCAGAGTGGCTCTCTTCAACGATTGACTCCGAGTTGCCCATAAACCCCGG
>CAYTOH010000075.1:0-5178 GCA_964439375.1 uncultured Aquiluna sp. | reverse complement strand
AGGTTTGTTTTGAAGATCGTCCTCGTTGATAGCACACGGCACAACGGTGCCGGAGGTGTATACATAGTTGCCCACAGCGAGTGAAGCACCACCAAGAACTAAAGCTGTCGTGCCGGCGATAATGCCAAAAAGAGCTGCCTTCTTCATCTTTTGAGAGTAGCACCTGATCTGTACTTCACCTCTGGAGCAAGCGCGTTAGGTCTGAATTTTGTGGCCTGCAGCACACTGCGCCACTAGCCTTGGGAAATTGAGGAGAGAAGAATGCTTAGAAAGATGCTCATCGCCGTAATGGGCGTTTCATTGCTCGGAACGTTTCCCGCTCAGGCCAACACACGACTGCCGGACTCTTTCTCTGGGGGTGTTATCACAGGTGTGCAGGTATTGGCCGACAAAGGCTCTCCTTACACAATCACTGTACCGATAGACATCCCGGAAGCGTCTGAGCTACGCATCGAGCCAGGTGTTGTTATTCGAGCATCCTCTGCGGAACTTTTTCGAGTTCAGGGATCACTGCTAATCCGAGGTTCTGCAGCCAAAAAAGTAAGGGTCTACCCCCGGGGCAGCTTTTTCACCCCGATTGCCGGGTCCTCTGGCGAAGCCAAGGAGCTTGAGATCTCACACGCTCACATCAACGGTGGGACACCGCTTCAGATGTTCTTCCCGGGCGTGCTTGAGTTCACTCTCGCGGACTCAGATTTCGTGAACCAAAACTGTCAGTTTGGAAATCTGAACTGGATCAAGATTCAGAATCGAAACTTCGCGATGCAAAGAAACTTTTTCCAAGACACCTGTGGCTTTGATATTCACGTAACTTATGGGGTTTTCGGTCCGCGAGGAACGTTCAACATCACGAACAACCACTTCCGTGGCAACCCTAAAACAGATGGTTGGATAAAAGCCAGCAGCCTTTGGAAAGATTCAGTAACACTCACTGGCAATAGTTTCATCGGTGTAACCAAGAAGGCAATTCTCCAGTCATCGACCCCAGTCCAAATAGATGACAACTTTTGGGGCGAGCTCTCGGTCGCGGATGCCAGGAAGCTAGTCGATGGATCCATTGCGACAACTTTTACTCCAGCAAACATTTCCTTGACAAAGATTCTTTCGGCTCCCGCGCAGGCTACTCCAACTAACCCTTACTTTTCAGAGCCGGTTGTGGTTGCACCCACCCCCAGCCCTACTCCGACACCAACTCCGAGTCCAAGCGCCTCCGTTACTCCCGAGCCGACCCCGTCACCCGCGACTTCCGCTCAGCCCACAAAACCTGCGCCAGTCAAGATAGTGAAGTACGCTACCTGCAAAGCCATGCAGGCTGTGCACCCTGGTGGCGTCGCGAAATCTGCAGCGGTCAAGAACAAGGGGGCAAAGACTCGTCTTAAGCCACTTGTGAATACAAAGTTGTATGGACTGAATGTAAGGCTAGACGTGGATAGAGACGGGATTGCTTGCGAACGCTAAACACATCGATCATTGCTTTGCGGTCCCAGAAGTTGACTTTGCTTCGGAGTGAAACAGTCCATCCGGCATGGCATTTTTCGTTTAGGAATTGTTACCGCATTCCTATTGAGCTAGCTTTGCTACGACGGGGGTAACGGTGAAAAAGTTTTTTGCAGGGGTAACGCTAGTTTCACTTGGACTGATTAGCCTCAGCCCAGTGCAGTCCGCCAATGGTGAAACCGTCGATCAACGGACTTTGTTGAGCTTTGTCGGTGATTCAGCTTCACTGAGCACTGCGCAAAAGAGTCAGGTCAGGGCGGCAGTTAAAGCAAATCCCCTGGCAGAGCGCTTTATCTGCACTGGCGTTAGATTCTTCCAGCAACCAGCGAGTGAAAACATCAAGGTGAGGCAGCGTGCAAAAGCGGCCTGCGACTTTGCTAAGACTTTGAATCCAAGCTTGGCAATTTGGGTGCAGACTAAGTCAACCCGAGCCCGGAGCTTTGCTGGAAAAGTACTTCTCACAATCAAGACTCCAGCAGACTCAACCTACCAGCCAACTGCAGCACCCTCCCCTTCACAGACAACGCAGGCTCCCACTCAGTCACCTGAACCAGTTATCTCTGCATCGCCAGTTACTTCGGAGCCACCTATGCCCACAGGTGACCCATCTCCCGCGAGTGTAGAAATCTGCAAGATTCCAGACGGCCGGCCAGTTAGTCAGTCGACATTGAGACCGGGTACTCAATTTCTGGGAACCTACGGAATGTCAAATGTTGGCTTTCCTCTCTCTCCCGATCTGTTTCCAGTCAAGGGTGAGGTCAACTTCATCGTCGTGCCGGTTGCCTTCAGGGACATGAAAGGTGCGCCCCAGGAAATAGACAGCTATTTGGAAGAGCAGACCAAGAGACTTACTGAGTGGAGTGAGTACTGGTCGCAAGGGCAGCTCAGGTACACCTTCCAGCTGGTTCGGGGCTGGCAAGAGATACCGCACACTGTTTCTGAATTCAGGGTTGCCGATGTCTCGAGAGGCAACAGGACGGTAGAGGTACACGTTGGGTTGGCGAACGCAATTGCAAAACAGGTTGGGATGACCGTTGACTGGAATAGAGCCCATGGAATGTTTGCTCTGTTCCCCACAGGCTTCAACGGGATTCAAGGCGAATATGCGCTCAGGGGAGACATTGTTGACACCCCAGTCGGCCCCAAATCATTTTTCATGAAGGGAGGAGGGGAGTTTCACCTAACGGACTCCCCCTGGCTACGCCTCCAAGCAAAACGGGATTTACTGTGGTCTTACTGGGCACACGAGATACTCCACTCTCAAGGATCTAACCTGCATGCCCCAGGCAATGGATGGCCCGTGGGAGTTGATAGGAACCAGTACCCCGCTGGGGGAGCAAAGGTTTCGGGGGCTATTGGAAGTTGGGAAGCCTTCAAGAAAGGCTGGATCCTTGATAGCCAGGTTCACTGTGTGGACGCGAGAGGGCCTTTCAGTTCTAGCAATGCAGTTCTGACTCCACTCGAGATTCGTGGCGGCGATAGGAAGATTGCCTTAGTGCGCACCAAACTGCACGAGGGCATTCTTGTCGAGTCGCGAAGGCCAGTTGGGTATTCGTCGACTTGGTCCAGTAATGACTCAGGAATAATGGTCTCCTCCCTTAACACGACAGTAATGAACGACCGATCGGGTGAAGCAACTGGCGATTGCGGCAACAACAGGCGTTTCGTGAAGTGGTCATATTTTCTCCCCAGTGATCAAAGGCCAGCACCTGCAAATCCATGCGGTTTTGAGCCATTCATAATCAAACCCGGTGAGAGCGTGACCTGGGACGGTGTGACGGTAACTCTAGTCAGGAGCGCAGCTGGAGCGGATGTTGTGAGCATCAGGAATGCCAAGTAGATCCAGCACACTAGAGTGCGAGTGCCCTGTTCACGTGAAAGCGGATTACTGTGCCCTGATGAACGTGAAAGTGAGCCTCTGCTCAAAGACAAGGAGGCTTTGCCTGTAAGCGATAGGCGAGGAGTAAGTGTTTCTCTATGGCATCACAACAACCATGAGAAAGGCTCCGAAGATACTCAAGTGAACAACACCTTGGAGCAAGGTGGCTCGACCAGGGATTAGCGTGAGCGCTGCAACAAACAAGGTCAATAGCAAGAACACTATGTCGGTTCCATCCAACCCCAGGTTGACCTGAAGCCCGAGCATCGAGGAAACAATCGCGATTGCAGGGATGGTCAACCCGATGCTCGCAAGAGCGGAACCAAGAGCTAAGTTGAGGCTCGTCTGCGTTCTACCGTAGCTGGCAGCTTTGAAGGCAGAGATTGATTCTGGAAGCAGTACCACCATTGCGATGCTCACGGCAACCACCATCTGGGGAAAGCCCAGGCCGTCAACCACACCTTGAATCAGTGGGCTAGTGACTTTTGCCAACCCAACAACTGCAACCAAAGAAATGATCAGCCCGGCAAGGCTCCAGATTGCTACTGCGTTGGTCGGTTGAGTGACGTGCTCGTTGGGTGACTGTTCGGCGTTTGGCCTCGCGGGAGGCAAGAAGTAGTCACGGTGCCGAACCGTCTGCATGGCAACAAAAGTCAAATACAGAATCAGTGACGTGACCGCGGCAAATGCGAGTTGGGTTGGCGTGAATGTAGGGCCGGAAGAAGAAGTAGTAAACGATGGCAACACGAGACTGAGGATGCTGAGTGCGGCTAGCACTGCTAGAGCGCCCACTACGCCGTCGGCATTAAACGTTGCCACCTTTTTCTTGAGAGTCTTGATGAGCAATGCGCCGCCGATGATGCCGTTTGTTGTGATCATCACCGCGGCAAAAACGGTATCTCTTGCCAGATCAAGTGTTTTAGTGGGATTCTCCAACATAAGAACAACGATCATCCCAACTTCAATGATTGTTACTGCAGCAGCGAGGATTAGGGAACCGTATGGTTCACCCACCTTTACCGCTACAACCTCAGCATGATGGACTGCTGAAAACACGGTGGCAATTAGAACCAGTCCCAACGCCAAGAGGATTGGCCAGGCCAGGCTGCGATCCCAGCTGAGAACAAGCAAGACCGAACCAATTGCAGGGATGGCGAAGAATCGTGAACGAAGCAAGGAGAGCTTGTTTGACATAACTCTCCTTATCTCTCAGGACTAAAAGTCTAAGTCCACCCGCCAAGTCTTTCCCAGGCTGATTGCTTCAATCTGATTGACTATTGGCGAACTAGAAGGACTCATGGACTCTCGCCGACTACCCCACACTCTTGAAGAGCTGGTGCTGAATTTAGGGCCACTTGGTTCCAAGACTCAAGCCACTTCGAGCGACTCACTCATGAGACTGTGGTTCGATGCTGCGAAGAGGCTCCCAGATGGTGCCGTGTTCATTAGCACCGGAGACATACCGGCAATGTGGATCCGCGATTCGGTTTGGCAAGTAAGGCCACTATTGCGGCTGGCTGATGATCCAGAAATTCGAGCTTTCGTCATTGGCGTTATTCAGCGTCAAATCATGTATTTGGGAATCGATTCTTACGCAAACGCCTTCAACATCGAACCAAATGGAGCCTGCTGGCACAATGACTTTGAAGACCAGTCACCCTGGGTCTTTGAGCGAAAGTTCGAACTTGACTCCTGGACTGGGTTCCTGCAGCTTTCTCTGGATCTACTGAGCCATGGAGTGAAAGATCACCTCACCGAGGATTGGTGGTCGGTGACAACAAACCTGGTGCGCCTGATGGCAA
>CAYTOH010000074.1:0-5251 GCA_964439375.1 uncultured Aquiluna sp. | reverse complement strand
ATGCCGCTCTGACCGACATTCTTGGTGCTGAGGAGGCTCTTGGAGACATGGACTTCAAGGTTGCCGGAACTCGTAACTTCATCACCGCAATTCAGCTTGACACCAAGTTGGATGGCATCCCTGCCTCGGTTTTGGCCAAGGCTTTGACTCAGGCCAAGCAGGCACGTGACCACATGTTGGACATCATGAACCAGGCCATTGATGAGCCAGACGAGCTATCTCCATACGCCCCACGCGTGATTGCGTTCAAGATTCCAATTGACAAGATTGGTGAGGTCATTGGTCCAAAGGGCAAGATGATCAACCAGATTCAAGAGGACACTGGCGCTGACATCTCAATTGAGGACGATGGCACCGTTTACATCGGTGCGACTAACGGCCAAAGCGCTGAGGCAGCCAAGGCTGCCATCAACGCGATTGCAAACCCTCACGTGCCAGAGATTGGCGAGCGTTTCCTCGGAACTGTTGTGAAGTTGGCAACCTTTGGTGCATTCATTTCGCTCATGCCCGGCAAAGATGGTCTTCTGCACGTCTCAGAGCTCAAGAAGCTTGCGGGCAAGCGCGTCGAGAACGTCGAAGATGTTCTCGAGGTGGGCCAGAAGATCCAGGTTGAGATCACCAAGATCGACGACAGGGGCAAGCTATCGCTGAGCCCAGTTGTCGAAGGCGAGGAAGCGAGCGAGTAGTAAGCCTTGCTTCTACCACTAACTGAATCATTAGCGTTCACCGCTGAGGCGGCCCGTGTTTCGCGCACGGTGCTGCCCAGCGGTGTTCGCGTTTTGACCGAAGAAATACCTGGCGCTCCATCGGTTGCCGTTGCTGCTTCACTGGCTATCGGATCCCGTGACGAGGCGGGGATTGACTTTGGCTCTACTCATTTTTTGGAGCACTTGCTTTTCAAAGGCACTCCTCGAAGAAGCTCTAAGGAGATTTCGATCGCCTTCGATTCTGTTGGTGGATCCTCCAATGCAGCCACCGCCAAGGAATACACCAGCTACTACGCCAGGGTGCAGAACTCAGCCTTGCCGCTGGCCCTCGATCTCCTTCTGGATATGTTCACATCCGCCAAGATTGACCCGTCTGACTTTGAGCTTGAGCGGACCGTGATTCTTGAAGAACTCGCGATGAATGAAGATGATCCTGAGGATGTGGCTCACGAAAACCTTGCGGAGGCACTGCTACCGGGGCATGAGCTTGGAAGACCAATCGGTGGCACAGAGGCAACGATTTTGGCTGTCACCCGTGACGCGGTTTTTGAGTATTACAAAAAGCACTACATCCCGCAGAACCTAGTGGTCACAGTCGCAGGGGGAGTCTCCCACGAGGTTGTTCTTGACTTGGTTACCAGGGAGCTCGACCGAGTTGGCTGGAATGTCAGCGGCCTTCCTTCGGAGCGTCGCAATCAAACCCCGGCTCTCATTGAGCCCTCTGAACCAGGCCGTCTGATTAAGAAAGACGTGGCGCAAGCAAATGTCTTGATTGGGTATCAGTCGCTTCACGGCTCACACCCAGATCGATATGCCCTTGGGATCATGAACACGATTTTGGGTGGCGGCATGAGCTCGAGGCTGTATCAGGAGATTCGCGAGGATCGAGGTTTGGCATATTCGACCTATTCCTACCAGCAGGGTTATTCAGATGCCGGTTACTTCGGGCTCTATGCGGGCTCTAGCGAAGAAAATGCACCCCTTGTCGTGAAACTGATGAGGGAACAGGTTGACCGACTGGTTTCTGAGGGGGTAACTCAAGCGGAGTTTGACCTTGCGCTGGGAAACATCACCGGAGGCTTGGCCTTGCGATTTGAGAGCACTCTTGCCCGCATGAACAGGTTGCTTTCAGTGGAGATCGGCAGCGGCGAATACCTATCGGTTTCAGAGGTCATGGAACGTTTCCAATCAGTTTCGCTCGAACAGATTCAGTCGGTGGCGCAGCTGGTTTTCAACAAGCCGTCTTCACTTGTCGCCGTTGGGCCCAAGCTATCTGGCCTCAGCTTGTAATTGATAGGGTTTTGAGCATGATGCGGATTGCGGTGCTGGGCTCTTCGGGGCGAATGGGCAGGTTGGCTCTTGAGCTGATTGACGCTGATGCAAATCTCAAACTCCACGCCGCATTGACTTCCACCTCGGATCCAGCTCAGATGCTGGGTGCGGACGTTGTTCTAGATTTCACCCTGCCGGACGTTAGTCCAAAACTGGTTGGCTTTGCCATCGAGCACGATTTGAAGGTTGTGGTTGGCACATCGGGCTGGTCAGAGTCAAGGTTGGCTTCCCTATCTTCTGCCCTGGCCGCCCACCCGAAAGCAGGGGTGGTCGTGGTTCCAAACTTCTCGATTGGATCCATGCTGGCCCAGCGATTTGCCGCTCAGGCAGCCAAATTCTTCGACTCGATAGAGATTGTTGAAGCGCACCACGCAGGAAAAGTAGATTCCCCGTCCGGGACTGCCGTTAGGACAGCAGAGCTGATTTCTGAAGCTAGGGCTACACCAGTTCTAATACCGGGTGTTGATCAACCGGCCCGTGGCAAAGTTGTGTCTGGTGTTCCCATTCACTCGATTCGACTCAAGGGAATATCAGCGAAGCAAGATGTCATTTTTGGAGGTACCGATGAGGTGCTTACTCTGAGCCACGATGTTTCTTCACACAAGGCTTATGCCCAAGGCATCTTGCTTGCCATTGAGTATGCAGCGACTGCTTCTGGGCTGACGGTGGGGCTTGACGCAGTGGTTGGTCGCTAGGTGAGGACCAAAATCTGGGTGGTTGTCATGACCGCGTTCGCACTCACGTATGTTTTTTTGCTGGGTGGCCGCGCTGTAGCAATGTTGAACGAATCAAGTCCTGTTGCTATCGCAATGGGAGTAGGAATGGCAGTCTTCCCTGTTGTGGCCATTTGGGCTATTTGGCGCGAGATCAAGTTTGGGATTGACGCTGAGCGGGTCACAAAGCGAGCTTTAGAGCTGGGTCTACCGGAGTTGGAGCTGGAGCTACGACCGTCAGGCAGGGCGACCAAGGATTCCGCGGCAATGGCTTTTGAGACCGTTAGGCAAGGTTTTGATGAGTCTGATTGGACTCAGTGGCTACTGCTTTCCGAAGCCTACGAAGCTTCGGGAGATCGCAAGCGAGCTAGAGAAAGCATGCGAAAGGCTATCTCACTTGCCAATCAATCCCAGCCGTCTTAGCACCAAATACATCTGGCAGCCTAGACAGAAGTTGAAGAAGGCGTTCAAAAATGCCGCAAAGAAGATAAACGCAAAGCTCACTGGAATCAGGATGGGGACCAGTAGTACTCCCACCATGCCCAGTATTGAAAATCCGAATCCAACCTTTTGGGCAAACTGCGGTGGTCTTGGATCCTCGAGCTCCTTGGGGTCTCCAAGTCGCGGCCTGACAAACTTTTTAAAGATAAAGGCGTAGGGGTGCGAGGCGGGGTGGAAAACACTCCAGGCAAACAGCACAAAAAGTGCGATTGCAATTGGAGCACCCAATAGGAAGCTCTCATGGCTAAGTATGACTCCAGTTTGGGACAGTGCCGAGGTGATGCCTGCCCCAAAGCGCGGTCCGCGCGGGTCGATTCTTTTCAGTTCGCTCATAGTGCACCTAGTTTCTGCAGCTCGGTTTGCAAAATACCTGGGTTTGGGGCGCCAGAGACCCTGAACTTGATTAGACCCTTGCTGTCAAAGACAAAGATTGTGGGGGTTTGTGTAATAGAAAAGTGGGCCGCAAGGTCAAGCCTGTTTGTGATATCCACCTCGAGATAAAGCAGTGACTTGTTCTCTTTCTCAAGCTGGGAAAGCTGCCTGCTTACTCCCGGGCAGATTCCGCAGTATTCGGTGGAGAACTGCAGCAGAGTCGCTTTAGCCCCGAACTTTTTCGCGAGGGATTTGCCCTTTTGGGCTTTGAGTTTTGAAAGATCAATGGCCTCGCTACTCGAGACTCGCTTTCCTCTGCCCGAGCTGAATCTCAAAAACAGACCGGCGGCCAGCGCAAGAGATACCAATACCCCGCCGGCAAGCAATCCAAGATTCAATTCCACCGCCCAAGGTTACGAGATAGCGAGCCGGAAAAACGGAGTGTTGCGCATTTTTACGCCTTTGGGAACCCTAGGCTTAGCGGGTGACCGACATTCAATTTAGAAACGACATGACCGTTGAGCTCATTCGCTCGAGTGCGTCAGATGCCGATGTGCTTTTCGCAGCGCGAGTTTCAACCCAAGGTGAGCAGACCCTCGAGAGCGCGCAGGCTAGAGATGGTGAGATCAGCAAGCGCGATAAGGGGCTGATTAACTACCTGATGCGTGATCGTCACGGCTCCCCGTTTGAGCACACCTCGATGACTTTTTATGTTCAGGCGCCAATTTTTGTTTTTCGCGAGTTCATGCGACACCGTATTGCAAGCTACAACGAAGAGTCGGGTCGCTACCGTGAACTTCGCCCGGTCTTCTACGTTCCAGGTCCGGATCGCAAGCTGATTCAGGTCGGCAAGCCAGGTGCGTACGACTTTGAAGAGGGCACCGCTGAGCAAACTGCCCTGGTTGAGCAGGAGACCATGGCAGTCACCCGGGCTGCCTATGAGTCTTATCAGCGCATGCTTGAGGCTGGGGTTGCCCGAGAGGTTGCTCGAATCGTTCTTCCACTGAACATCTACTCCAGCATGTATGTGACTATGAACTCTCGCGCCCTGATGAACTTCCTGTCACTCAGGACCAAGCGTGAGGGCACTCATTTCCCTTCCTTCCCGCAGCGCGAAATCGAAATGGTTGCCGAGCAAATGGAGACTTACTGGGCTGAGCTGATGCCGCTGACCTATGAGTCATTCAATGAGAACGGTCGAGTTGCTCCCTAGTGCGCTCAATACCCCGAGGTGGGTAGGCTAAGCGGATGGAACAGCAAAAGGATTTGTTCGGCCAGGTTTTGGTTGCCTTGGTTACCCCAATGACTGCCGAGGGTGAAGTCGACTGGGAAGCCACCGAGCGGCACATCGACTATGTCATTTCTGGCGGGGCTGACGGTGTTGTGGTAACCGGTACCACCGGTGAAACCTCGACGCTCACCGATGCCGAGAAGATTAAGCTAGTTGAGGTGGGTAAGTCCGTTGCCGCAGGCCGAGCCAAGATAATCACTGGCGGCGGTTCGAATGAAACCGCACACGCAATGCAGCTCTACAAGGCCTCTGAGAAGGCTGGCGCAGACGGGGTAATGATTGTCACCCCTTACTACAACAAGCCAACTCAGGCGGGAATTCTCACGCACTTCCGT
>CAYTOH010000073.1:0-5291 GCA_964439375.1 uncultured Aquiluna sp. | reverse complement strand
TTAGTGAGCGCAACTAAGCACCGGTTCGGCCTGGTCTATGGATTAGGTCTTTTTCTTCTAATCCTCGACCAAACCACCAAGTTTGCAGCAGAGGCGTTTCTTGGAAACGGGACAGTTGTTCAAGTAGTCGGTGACTTGCTCAGGTTCAGGCTCGCCTACAACGATGGAGCTGCATTTTCATTGAGCTTTGGTGGCACCTGGGTGCTCGCGACGATTTCCTCAATCGCTGTTCTTCTTCTGCTTTGGTTTGGGCCTAGGGCGAAGACGCATACATGGGCGATTATTGCAGCACTTGTATTGGGCGGAGCTGCTGGAAACTGGGTCGACCGGGTCTTCAAGGAGCCTCAATTTTTCGGTGGCTACGTAGTCGATTTCATTCAGATTCCCTTCAACTTTCCAATCTTCAACCTTGCGGACAGCTTTTTGGTCATTGGAGTCCTAATAGCGGTTTTCAGGACCTTACGCGGCGACGAAATTGGTGGCGGCGTTGCCAAGTAAGTATTTGCCGATTCCTGACACTTTGGTCGGAGAGAGAGCTGATGCTGCACTGGCGAAGATGTTGGGCGTTTCAAGAACCAGGGCCACTGAGCTACTAATCGACGGCCATGTTTCGGTGGGGGGCAAGACCCTTGGTAAAGCTGATCGAGTGGAACGGGATCAGGTCCTCGAAGTTGAAATGCAAGACAGGCAAGTCGATCGCTTAGAAATTCGTGCAGAGGATGTCCAGGAGCTCGAAATAGTTTTCCAAGATGATCATCTAATCGTGATTAGCAAGCCAGCGGGAGTAGTTTCACACCCATCGCTGGGCTTTGATGGCCCCAGTGTTGCCGGAGTTCTACTTTCTCGCGGCATTCAACTCACAACTTCGGGAGCGCAGGAGCGCCAGGGCATTGTCCAACGGCTCGATGTCGGAACCTCTGGACTCATGGTCTTGGCAAAGTCTGAACGGGCCTACTCAGTGCTCAAGCAGGCATTTCGTGACCGCACGGTGAAAAAGACCTACCACGCGTTGGTGCAGGGTCACCCAGACCCAGCAGCAGGAACCATTGATACGCCCATCGCTCGCAGCACCAAACACGACTACAAATTCACAATTTCGGAAGACGGCAAACCCGCGGTTACCCATTACAAGACTTTAGAAATGTTCCCTGCTGCCGCTCTGCTAGAGGTTGGGTTGGAAACCGGAAGAACCCACCAGATTAGGGTCCACTTTGCTCACTTCAGGCATCCACTGGTGGGAGATCCGCTCTATGGGGCGGATCCAAAACTCTCTAGCGCCCTGGCGCTAGACAGGCAGTGGTTGCATGCTAAAAAACTCGGATTTGCTCATCCAATTTCGAACGAGTGGGTGGAATTTGAGTGCGGTTATCCAGCGGATTTAAAACTCGCTCTCGAGAAGCTTAGGGAACCCGCCTTTCGGCTTTAGGCTGGTGCGTCAGCGATAAGGAGTGAGTGTGAGTAGCGAGAACTTTGTTCACTTACACAACCACACCGAGTATTCAATGCTTGACGGGGCAGCGCGAATAAAGAAACTCATCGCCAAGGCCGTTGAACTAGAAATGCCGGCAATTGCAATGACCGACCACGGTAATGCACACGGGGCATATGAATTCTGGAAGCAAGCCACAACCCAGGGGATTAAGCCAATTATCGGCATCGAGGCTTATGTCGCTCCGGGCTCCCGACTGGACAAGTCGAAGGTTAAGTGGGGAAGCGGGGGAGATGACGACGTCTCCGGTGGCGGTGCTTACAGCCACATGACCATGTGGTCGACGGACAATGCCTCGATGCAAAACCTTTTTAGACTGACCTCGGAGTCCTATCTGACTGGCTACTACTTCAAGCCCCGCATGGACCGCGAGTTACTTCACAAGTACGGCAAGGGCCTAATTGCCACTACCGGCTGTCCAGGTGGCGAGGTTCAAACTCGATTGAGACTTGGTCAATACAAAGAAGCTTTGGATACCGCTGCCGAGTTCAGGGACATTTTTGGCGAGGGTAACTTCTATGTTGAGGTCATGGACCACGCCCTTGATATCGAAAAAAGGGTCAGAGACGATTTGCTCAAGCTGGCTCGGGATCTCTCTCTTCCACTTGTGGCAACCAATGACCTTCACTACACAAATCAAGAAGACCACGAGGCCCATGATGCACTGCTGTGTGTCCAGGTTGGCTCCAACATCTATGACCCAAATCGATTCAAGTTTGAATCTCAGGAGTATTACCTAAAAACCGCGAAGCAGATGAGGGATATTTTCAAGGAGATACCTGAGGCTGCCGATAACACGCTCCTGATTGCAGAGCGCTGCGAGGTTAGCTTTGAAAAGCGTGACCTGATGCCAAGATTCCCAACTCCAAATGGAGAAACGGAGTCGGATTGGCTTGCCGCCGAGGTCTGGCGAGGCATGGATCGCAGATTCCCCGGCGGTTATGACGATCAACGCCGAGAGCAGGCCAAGTATGAGCTCGATGTCATCAATCGGATGGGTTTTCCCGGCTACTTCCTAGTTGTGGCTGACTTCATTGCCTGGGCGAGAGCTCAGGGCATTCGAGTTGGGCCAGGCCGAGGATCAGCAGCAGGGTCGCTAGTCGCCTATGCACTGGGCATTACTGAACTTGACCCAATTAAGCACGACCTCATCTTTGAGCGCTTTTTGAACCCAGAGCGCTTATCCATGCCGGATATCGATGTCGACTTTGACGACCGTCGGAGGCCAGAAGTAATTCGATATGTGACTGAAAAGTATGGCGATGACCGTGTGGCGCAGATTGTCACTTTTGGGACAATCAAAGCCAAGCAGGCCCTCAAGGATGCTGCCAGGGTGCTTGCGCTGCCTTACGCAGTGGGGGAGAAGCTCACCAAGGCTATGCCTGGAATGGTGCTCGGCAGGGATGTTGCCCTCAATGAGCTGATTGATCCAACTGCCGAGCGCTACTCGGAAGCTGGTGAGTTCCGCGAAATCCTAGAGAGTGACCCGGATAGCAAGAAAGTCTTTGCCTTGGCGCAGGGGCTTGAATCGCTCAAGCGTCAGTGGGGCGTGCATGCTGCGGGCGTGATTATGTCGGCAGAGCCTCTAATGGATGTAATTCCAATCATGAAGCGCGAGGAAGACGGCGCAATCATCACTCAGTTCGACCAGCCTCCTTGCGAAGACCTTGGTCTTTTGAAGATGGACTTTCTGGGGCTCAGAAATCTAACGGTTTTGGATGACGCCCTAGAAAACATCAGACAGAACCGCGGCGTTGAGGTGGTTTTGGAAGAACTCGATCTAGATCAAGATGAGAAGACTTTTGAGCTACTTTCAAGAGGGGACACCCTTGGGGTATTCCAGCTCGACGGCGACTCTATGCGGCAACTTCTTAGGCAACTCAAACCCAGTGAGTTTGAGCACATTTCTGCAGTAATTGCACTTTATCGCCCAGGGCCAATGGGTATGAATTCGCACACAAACTACGCCCAGCGCAAGAACGGCCTGCAGCAGTCAGAGCCGGTTCACCCGGAACTGGAAGAACCTTTGCGCGAGATTCTTGGGCCAACCTACGGCCTGATTGTCTACCAGGAGCAGGTGATGGCTGCAGCTCAAAAAGTTGCCGGATACACCCTGGGTCAAGCTGATTTGTTGCGCAGAGCTATGGGAAAGAAAAAGCCCGAGGAGCTAGAGAAGCAGTATGAGATTTTCAGCAAGGGTATGGCAGCTAACGGCTACTCTGCTGCTGCTGTAAAGGCCCTGTGGGACACGCTATTGCCATTTGCCGACTACGCCTTCAATAAGGCTCATTCGGCCGGCTACGGGGTCCTCAGCTACTGGACCGCCTATCTGAAGGCAAACTACCCAGCCGAATACATGGCAGCTCTTTTGACAAGCGTGGGCGATAGCAAGGACAAATTAGCCAGCTATCTCAACGAATGTCGCCGAATGGGCATCCGGGTTTTACCACCCGATGTCAGTGAATCAATCGGAGTGTTTGCTGCGGTTGGGGAGGACATTCGTTTCGGCCTGGGTGCAATTAGAAACGTTGGCAAGAACGTAGTTGACCTCATTATTGAAGCTCGTAAAGACGGAAAATTCCAAAACTTCCAGGATTTCCTGGCTAGGGTTGGGCAACAGGGCTCGACCAAGCGCGTTGTCGAGTCACTAATCAAGGCCGGTGCGTTTGATTCGATGGGGCACACCCGCAGATCTCTCCTGGCAATCCACGAAGAGGCCATCGAGGCTGCTCAGGTGCTAAAAAAACAACAGGCGAACGGTCAAATGGATTTGTTCGGCGATTTGATTGAAGATGACCCCGCACTGGTTGCGATACCGCAATTGCCGGAGTGGACCAAGCGAGATCTGCTTGCTTTCGAGCGAGAAATGCTCGGTCTGTATGTATCAGACCACCCCCTTGCAGGCATGGAGGCACTGCTGATGCGGCACTCCGACATGGGCGTAATTGCGCTTCGTGAGAGCCAAATCCAGGACGGGGAAACTGTCACCCTCGCGGGGCTAATCACTCAAGTTGCTCACAAGGTGGCCAGGGCTTCGGGTAACCCTTATGGGCAAATCACGCTCGAGGATTTTTCGGGCGAGATGTCAATAATGTTCATGGGAAAGACCTACCTTGAAAATCGCGAGCTCTTGGTCAATGACCAAACAGTGAGTATTCGTGGTCGCGTCTCACGAAGAGACGAAGAGATCATGCTGCAGGCATTTTCCATAGAGGTTCTTGAATCGGGTCGGGAGCAAGGCGGAGTTCTAAAGCTAAGCATCAAGGAGGCCTTGGCGACTAAGGACCGCCTCACAAAGCTGGCGCAAATCCTGGAGCTCCACCCAGGCCCGGTAGAAGTTCAGGTCAGATTGATTGGCTCGCAGGTAAAGCACTTCCTGCTGCCACAGCGAGTTTCTGTGGGTCACGACCTGTTTGGTGAGCTCAAGGCACTCTTGGGGCCTGACGCGGTCGACTAGGAGTTGTCTGCCAAGCGTGCACCGGTTGTCAGATAACCACGCTGGAAGTAGAGCAATGGGTCTGCGGGTGCGTTTTCGAAGGCACTTAGGGCATCCAGCACAATCACTGCGTTGCTCTCCACCTCATGTCTCGACCTGACTCTGCAAAGCAGAATCGCTGTTGCCTCGGGAAATAGCGGCGTCGATTCAGGGCCGAGTTCAACATCCGATTGAAATCTCTGCTCCTTCGGCCCAGCCATTTTCTGAGCGAGAGATAGGGTGTCAGCAGAGAGAGTGTGGATAGCTACCATGCGGCCTGGTTGCAGGTGCGGGTATGAAGACGAGCCTTGTGCGATGTTGAAAGAA
>CAYTOH010000072.1:0-5299 GCA_964439375.1 uncultured Aquiluna sp. | reverse complement strand
TATGGTGTAATTGGCAACACGGAGGTTTCTGGTTCCTTTGTTCTTGGTTCGAGTCCAGGTACCCCAGCAAGTGACCGGAGGTAGAAATGCTTGATGCATTTGCCTCCGGTTTTCTAGTTTTTGCAACTTTTGCGACCGCACTTTTCCAGCTAGCACTGGTTTTGGGTGCGCCGATGGGCGAGTACGCCTTTGGTGGTCAAGAGCCCAAACTGCCACCCCAGTATCGATACTCAGCCTTTGTCTCTTTCGTTGTGATGCTTGCCATCTGCGGCCACTACATCGCCCAGCTGGGATTACTGGACCCACTGCTTGAGCCAGACTTGAACGCCATAGTCAATTGGGTGCTGGTGGGATTCTTTACTCTTTCCGCTCTCCTGAACAACCTCACCAAATCCGAGAAGGAAAAGAGGCTCTGGGGCGGCACAACAATCGCGATGCTGCTGGCCAGCATCATCGTGGCTATCTAGGGATTACATCTCTGGCAAGCAGCCGGGTTCAGGCTCTCTTGCAAATGCTTCTTGATCTCCGTGTAGTCGCAGCTCACACAGCAGCTCAGTTCAGCGCGAGGTGCGGCTGGATCAAGCTCCCCGCACCCGCTGCAGGTCAAACCTCGTTCAAAATTCAGCTTTCCCCAGCCTGGCGCTTTGCAGCTTGGGCAATTTGTCCCCACTCGGATTGCAAGCTTTTCGGCTAAAAGGGCAATATTGGCTCTTCGCGAGGGAGAGTACATGGCTCGGTAATCGCACTCTAGATGAGCGAGCGAGTTCGAAGAAGCCCCTGCAGCTTGAGCTACTGCCTGGATGAGCTTTGCTTCTGTGTCGATGCCCTTTTGCCAAGAGCCTTTCTCGGCGTCTGGTCTAACAATCAGGGCTTGTTCTGGAAAGCCAACCTTCTCAAGAAAATCTGTCAGGTCTTGCCCCGCCGATGCAGAAATGCTGCCGTGAGAGATGTCCAGGGACCTCAGGGTCTCACTTATTTCAAGACCACGCTCATCGTCAATGAAGACCATGACCTCGATGTTTGAAATGGCAAATGGAATCAATGGGTCTGGCCCAATCGAACCTTCTGATGCAATCCCAAGTTTTTCACCCGTCTCAGCCATTCCCAATCGAGCCTTGGCGCGGGCGGTCTCCAGGGGGCTTGTTAGCCTTTCTACCTCCCCGCTGAATGTCCCTAATTGATCGGTATCGAGGGTTAGTTCGATCACCTCCAAACCAATCTGAGCAAATGCGGGTGCGATTACTGCTAGCTTTTGGTGCTTGCTAGTCAGAATCGCCGTGCTGCCGGAATACATGCAGTTTTCCCTAGGCTGCCGCTCGGCGTATGCGATCTTGAATGGCTAGAGCCAGACCATCGCCTTCGGGAGCAATGATTGTTAGTTCAGTCAGGCCCTGTTCATCAGCCGACCGCATGGCTGAATAGAGCACTCTGGCAAACTCCTCGACCGACTCGGGTGCCGCTAGTCGCAGAACCCCAGCGGGCGTTGGGATATTTGCTGGTGCGATCAGCCCTCCGCCTGGGTTCCCAGCCCCGGCTGTTAGAACTTTTGCCTTAGGGGAGTAGTGCTGTTTATGCGAACCCGAGACACGAATTCTTTGTTCGCCGGGCTCCGAAACGACAATGCCCGTACAGTTTTCAATCTCTGCGGCTGTGATGGCTCCGGGTCGAAGAATAACCGGGTTGGATCCGGTGCAGTCGATGATTGTTGATTCGACGCCAACCTGGGAGGCACCGCCATCAAGGATCCAGTCCCCAGCTCCCAGATGGTCTCCCAATTCAGCTAGAACGGCCTGAGCGTTGGTTGGTGACACCGCACCATAGCGATTTGCGCTTGGCGCGGCCACTCCATTACCCCCGATGGCCTTGAATCCCGCTAAGAGTTTTAGTGCCACAGGGTGGTCCGGGATTCGAATCCCGACGCTGTCCTGGCCACCAGTCACGAAATCGGCCGCCTGATTTGTTCTTGGCAGAATGAGAGTCATTGGACCTGGCCAGAATTTCTGCATGAGAGCCTGGGCGTAAGTGGGGACGTTTTTCGCAAAGAAATAGACATCCGATAGCTCTGCGACGTGAACAATAAGCGGGTGATCGCTCGGGCGATTCTTTGCCAAATAAATCTTTTCAATCGCGCTCGGGTTTTCTGCATCTGCGCCGAGTCCGTAAACGGTCTCTGTGGGGATTGCAACTAGACCCCCATTTTTTAGGTGCAGGGCAGCTCCGAGGATTGCCTCAGGTGAAGGGGTAGTTAGCTGCACACTCGATATCGTAGGCGAACAAGCCAAGGCACCAAGCGCCGACAAAACCAGTTTGGGTCTATCTTTATCTCAACTAGGAAGGTGCTGCAATGAAGCCACTGGGCGTTTTGGTCAATCCTGCAGCCAATCGCGGCCGAGGGGGCTTAGTTGGAGATCAGGTCTTCGAGCTCTTGCAAAGAGCAGGTATCGCGGCGATCAATCTGACTTCAGAGAGCGCGGTCCAGGCACGGGAGAAGTCCCAAGTTGCAATTTCAGCCCAAGAGATTTCTGGAGTTATTGCAATTGGTGGGGATGGCACAACTCAGCTTGGAGTAAACATCTGTGTTCCAAACCAACTGCCCCTGGGCATCGTTCCGGCTGGTTCTGGCAACGATCAGGCGCGAGAGCTCGGGATAGCCCTTGGAGATCCTGCGGCAGCGGTGACAAATATTCTTGAATCTCTAGATAAACCCCGCCGGGTCGACGTTATGAAAGTTGCCACCGCAACGAAGGAATTCTGGTCTTTCGGTTCGATTTCAGCAGGCTTTGATGCGTTGTGTGCAACGACTGCTAATGGCCTTCGCTGGCCCAAAGGGCCAAACAGTTACGTGGCTGCAATGCTTATGGAGTTACCTAGATTCAAGCCAATCGATTACTCCATCACTGTCGATGGTGAGCATCGCAGAATCAGCGCGATGCTCTGCGGTGTTGCCAACGTGAAGAATTTTGGAGGGGGTATGAAGATGTCCCCAAACAGTGATGTCACCGACGGTGAGTTGGAGGTGTTTATCCTGCACAAAGTCTCAAGACCCAGGTTGCTGAGGATTTTTCCTACCGTCTACAAGGGCGAACACATTAACTTCCCAGAGGTCGAGATTTTCAAAGCCAAGTCGATTCGAGTGGAAAACCAGGGTTTCCCGATGACCGCGGACGGAGAGCTGGTTGGCAATGCTCCGTTTAGCGTTGAAGTTCACCCAGGAGGACTTCAGGTCTTCAGCCGATAGATTGCCAAGAAACTTGATTTATGGCATGCTTTCACAGTTGCAATTCGGCTCCATCGTTTAGCGGCCTAGGACGCTGCCCTCTCACGGCAGTAGCGCGGGTTCAAATCCCGCTGGAGTCACCAAATCTCGCTCTTGATGAATTTATCTCGGGAGCGAGATTTCTTCGTTAACGCCACCTTTTTCCAAATGAGGTTGCAAACACAATCAACACCACCGGAATCAGCGCGGCGGCATTGAGCCCGCTGAAGCTATAGAGAGCAAGGATCGTGCCGGCGATTGCTCCGCCGAAGGCTCCTGAGAAATTCATCAGCGAATCGCTGAAGCCTTGAACCTTGCTGCGTTGCTGCACCTCAAGGGTCTGCGAAAGCAGAGCACTGGCGGCGACAGTTGAAGCAGACCATCCAACACCAAGTAAGAAAAGACCGATGGTGACCAAGAGGAAATTGAACTGCCCTAACCCCGCGATCAGGAGCGAGACAATGAAAATCAGCTGCCCAAGAACCACAGTTTTTCTTGGGCCAAATCGATCGCTAAGCCAGCCGAATAGTGGAGCCAGTGCATACATGCCAGCGACATGCAGCGAAATCGTTAGGCCAACGTCCGCCAACCCGTGGCCGGTTTCATCCAGGTGAGCAGGTGTCATAGACATCACTGAAACCATCACCAGGTGGCTCAGGGCGATGGTTAGAACTGCATAGCCCGCGAGCGGAACCGCTCTGATGATATCAAATGCTTCGCTCAGCTTGGTGTTTTCCCGGCGCTCGCTGAGTCCCGCAATTTCTTTAGCAACCATCAATGGATCCGGACGCAAACCAAACCAAAAAACGAGAGTCGAACCCAGTTGCGCTGCGATTGTGAAAAGGAATGGCCCTGCTAAATGCGGCATCCCAATGGAAAGCCCAAAGGCTTCCCCGGGGGCCACCAGGTTAGGGCCAATCACAGCTCCGAATGTGGTTGCCCAAACCACCATAGACAGATCCTTAGCCTTGGGGCGATTCAACGGCAAATCTGTTGCGGCAAACCTTGCCTGCAGGGAGACTGCAGAGCCTGCCCCAAGAAGAAACAGTGCGACTAATTCGATTGGAAAAGACCTGGTGGCGGCGGCCAGAATCATTCCACTGGCACCCAGGATTGCAAGTGATGCGCCAAAACCCAGGGCGATTCGACGCCCTTTTCGATAGGCGAGATTAGCTAGCGGGATGGCCGAAAATGCCGAACCTAGAGTGCTTAGGGTGGCGGCTGCTCCAGACCAAGCGGTGCTACCCGAGAGCTCGACAGCCATGATCGCACCAACCGACAGTGTTGCTCCTAGACCAAAACCACCTAAAGCCTGACCAGTGGCAAGAACCTTGACGGTTTTAGCTTGAAGCCGCTCGAGGTCTTGGTCATTTATTGGAGTCACTCCCACAATCTAGCGGTCAGCTAAACTTAGCGACTACACAAACGCGAGGTTGGTAATGAACACAAAGCCAATAACTCTTGCCGAGAAGCTCTGGAATGATCACCTGGTGGTCAAGGGCTCGAACGGCGCGCCAGACCTGCTCTACATAGACCTTCACCTGATTCACGAGGTGACATCGCCGCAGGCATTCGATGGTCTGCGCTTGGCAGGCCGTGATATTCGTCGCAAAGACCTCACGATTGCAACTGAGGACCACAACACCCCGACTTTAGATATTCATCTGCCAATCGCCGAGCCCACCTCGAGGGCTCAAGTGCAGGCGCTGCGGGATAACACCGCAGAGTTTGGGGTTCGTATTCACTCCCTGGGAGACAAGAACCAGGGTATTGTCCACGTGGTTGGCCCTCAGCTTGGTCTAACCATGCCGGGATTGACAATTGTTTGCGGCGATTCCCACACCTCTACCCACGGAGCTTTCGGATCGTTGGCTATGGGCATTGGCACCAGCGAAGTTG
The DNA here is from genome assembly GCA_964439375.1 of uncultured Aquiluna sp. Taxonomy (GTDB): domain Bacteria; phylum Actinomycetota; class Actinomycetes; order Actinomycetales; family Microbacteriaceae; genus Aquiluna. The sequence goes on along the minus strand of CAYTOH010000072.1, from coordinate 144 downwards.
AGCACGTTCTTGCCACCCAGACTCTCCCTTTGCAGCCTTTCAAGACCATGGCAATCAACGTTGAGGGAACTTTGCGACCAGGCGTCACCGCCAAAGACATCATTTTGGCCGTGATTGCAAAGATATCCACCGGAGTTGGCCAAG
>CAYTOH010000071.1:0-5464 GCA_964439375.1 uncultured Aquiluna sp. | reverse complement strand
TTTCAACCGCCTGTTGAAAATCGTCGCCTGGATTCAGAAGCCAACAGATAACTCTTGTTTTGATGCCAGCAAGCCTTAGTTCAAAAGCTTCATTGAGGTCGGCGACGGCCAGTGCGTCAACACCAGCTTTTTCAAGCGCATTCGCAACCTCGTGCATTCCGTGACCGTAGCCATTTGCCTTTACAACCGCGCAAACCTTGGCGCTGGTGCGCGAGGCAATTGCCCGATAGTTGGCAACAATAGCCTCTAGGTCAACCCTTATCTCACGCATCTATAAAGCCTCCAACACAACCATCGCGGTTGCAAGCTCAAGCTCGTGGCTCAGCGACAACAAACACCTGACGTTGAGCTTTTCAATCTCCAGCTTGGTCTTACCGTGAAAGGCGAAGTTGGGTTTACCTAGCTCGTCTTTGGTGACTTCGATCTCACTCCACACCAAGACGCTTGGATTCCCTACCGCCTTGGCTAGCGCCTCTTTGGCTGCAAATCTTGCGGCCAAAGAGTTTGCTGGCAGGTCTTGCTCTGAAGGGTGAAAGAGTCTTTCCCTAAGACCTGGGGTTCTTGCGAGGGCATCGGCTAGCCGGGCGATGGAGCAGAGGTCGATACCGATACCGGTAATCAACTACTCAACCGTCACGCTCTTGGCCAAGTTGCGAGGCTGATCAACATCCAACCCCTTGGCAGTTGCCAGCTCCATAGCGAAGACCTGAAGTGGGATAACAGCCAGTGCTGCAGCCATCAGTGGGTGGATCTTTGGCACGAAGAAAACCTCATCGGCAACTTCTCCAACCTTGGCATCCCCCATCTCAGCAATCGCAATCACCTTGGCGCCACGCGCCTTGATCTCCTGAATGTTTGACACGACCTTCGGGTGCAAGGAGTCCTCACCATCTGGGGATGGAACGACAACAATCACCGGCTGGCCTTCTTCAATCAACGCAATCGGGCCGTGCTTGAGCTCACCCGCAGCGAAACCCTCGGCGTGGATGTAGGCGAGCTCCTTGAGCTTCAGTGCGCCCTCCATTGCGATTGGGAAACCGACGTTGCGACCAAGGAACAGCACAGACTTGGCATTCGAGAGCGCTTTTCCGAGCTCACGCATGCGGTCCACTGACTCCAGAACCTGCTTCACTCCGCGAGGTAGCTTCAGCAGCTCCTGCCCGAGTGCGTTTAGTTCACCGCTTGGCATGCTATTTCTCAGGGATGCAAGTGCCAGGGCAACTAGGAGACCCGCGGTTATTTGAGCCGTGAATGCTTTGGTGGAGGCAACTGCGACCTCGGGGCCAGCGTGGGTGTAAATGGTTGCGTCAGATTCTCTCGCCAAAGTGGCGCCTTGTGTGTTGCAGATACTCAAGACTTTCGCTCCGCGCTCTTTGGCGTAGCGAATTGCCATCAGGGTGTCCATGGTTTCACCCGATTGGCTAATTGCAACCACGAGAGTTTTGTCATCGATGACAGGGTCACGGTAGCGAAGCTCATGCGCGAGCTCAACCGAGGTTGGCAGCTTCGCCCACTTCTCGATGGCGTACTTGGCAACTTCACCTGCGTATGCGGCAGTGCCACAAGCAGTAATGATGATTCGGTTTACTGAAGTTAGAGCCTCCAGGCCCTCAAACTCCGAGAGTTTCACCGAACCATCCGAAGCGAGTCGACCCATCAGAGTGTCGCCAACCGCCTGCGGTTGGTCAGCGATCTCCTTAGCCATGAAGGATGGCCAGCCACCCTTCGATGCACTCGACGCATCCCAGTCGACAGTGAACTCTTTCATTGTGGCTGGCTCGCCAGCAAACGTCGTGACAGTCACACCATCTGGGCGAAGCTCAACAATTTCATCCTGACCTACCGAAACTGCTCGTTTGGTGTGCTCTACGAAAGCTGCTACGTCACTGCCTAGGAAGTTCTCGCCATCGCCTAAACCAATAACCAGCGGGGAGTTTCTTCTGGCCGCAAGAATTAGATCTTTGTAATCCTCATGGATGCAAAGCAGAGTGAAGGCTCCGTGCAATCTATTAACCACGGTCCTGAAAGACTGAACCAGGTCACCAGTCGCGTCGTATTCCCGCGCAACCAAGTGGGCTGCAACCTCAGAGTCAGTTTGGGAAGAAAACTGCACCCCCTGAGCTACTAGCTCCGCTTTGAGTTCAGAAAAGTTCTCAATGATGCCATTGTGAATCAGGGAAAGCTTGTGGTGATTGCCGCCCAGGTGAGGGTGGGCATTTCCATCTGTCGGCGCTCCATGGGTTGCCCAGCGAGTGTGGCCAATACCGATGTGAGCATCGCTGATGGGATGCTGCTTCAGCTCCTCGACCAATACGCCAAGTTTTCCCGCGCGCTTGCGGGTTTGAAGCCCAAGCTTCGGATCAATAATTGAGATACCCGCGGAGTCATAGCCTCGATACTCAAGGCGCTTTAGGCCTGAAAGCAAAACATCGAGTGTTGACCCCGGGCCTACATAGCCCACGATTCCACACATGAGCTCTAATCTACGGCAGAATAGCCCCTTGTGAGTGGAGCGCGCGGTCTAGATGGGCTTTCCCCATACCTCGCAATTGGGCGTGAGGATTGGGCAGAGCTTGGCCATGCCAGTTCGCTACCGCTGACCGAGACAGAGCTGGATAAGTTTCGTGGTCTAGGGGATGTGCTAGACCTCAAGGAGGTCTCAGAGGTTTATCTGCCACTCAGCCAATTGCTATCCATCTATGCCACCGAAACCCAAGATCTGCACCGCAATACGAGTGAGTTTTTCGGCGAGCGGGCAGCCAGAACCCCATTCATTATTGGTATCGCCGGCTCGGTTGCGGTAGGCAAGTCGACCGTCTCGAGGCTTCTGAAGGAACTCCTCCAGCGCTGGGATAAAACCCCGAAGGTCGAGCTAGTCACCACCGATGGTTTCCTCTACCCCAACGCAGAGCTAGAACGCCGTGGGATCATGCACCGTAAGGGCTTCCCCGAGAGCTATGACCGCAAACGCCTGCTGCAATTTGTTAGTGACATCAAATCCGGCAAAAACGAAGTGCAGGCTCCGGTTTACTCCCACCTGAGCTATGACATAGTGCCAGACAAGTTTGAAACCGTGACGACTCCTGATGTCTTAATCCTCGAGGGTCTCAATGTTCTGCAGCCGCCAAGTGTGGGGCAGGAACTAGCCCTGAGCGACTACTTTGACTTCACTATTTACATTGATGCGGACATCAAAAACATTGAGCAATGGTACTTGTCACGATTCGAGCAGCTCTGGCAGTCGGCATTTACAAACCCCGCCTCATACTTTCACCAGCTCACCACTGAGCTCACAAAAGATCAGGCGATGGAACGGGCCGCTGGGTTTTGGCATGACATCAATCTGCCTAACCTGCGGGAAAACATTGAACCCACAAAGTCACGTGCAACGCTTGTCATGCAAAAGGGAAACGAGCACCGCGTTGAGCGAGTGCTGCTGAGAAAGATTTAGAAGTCCAGAATCTCGCTCAGGAAGTTCTTCTTCTTTTTGCCATACGGCTGCTGCTGGCTACCGAAAAGTGGCTGCTGCGGCTGAGAGCTAGTCTGCCTAGGCGCTTGATAGTAGTTGTCCTCACCATCGATTAGGTGCTCTAATTCACCGCGGTCAAGAAAGATTCCGCGACATCCGGTGCACTGATCAACGGTGATGCCGTTGCGCTCGTAAGCGCGCATTGGGGCCATGCATTTTGGGCAGTTCAGTTCCACAGCTTCTCCTAAAGAGTGTTTAGAAGATTAACTCAGGCGAAGCTGGGAAAAGCCTCAGACAACATTCACGAATTTGGTGTGCACAGCAAGAAGCGACGCCGGCATGTTTATAACGGCTTCCGCTCTTTCAGGGCTTGCCATCCAGGCTTTATCTTTCGCCTCGAATTCCTCGGGCGAAACGTTTGAGGAAACCAACCAGATGAACTCGGTTTTGTCCTCGGCCAAAAACCGCCAATGAACCTTGTAGCCCATTGCTTCGCGCAATGGAATCACCGTCTTGACAACCCAGTCCACGAACTCCTGGGCTGTCTGAGGCTCCAGCTCGTATCTTCTGAGCTGATAAGTGGTCAAAGCGCTAGTCGCTTTTCGACCAGAAGTGCAATCCGATCAGCCCAGCTCTGAGCAGTGCCCTGATCTGCTGCCTCTACCATGACCCTGACTAGGTTCTCGGTGCCTGACGCCCTTAGAAGAACTCGACCCCTGTCCCCAAGTTCTGCCTCGGCCTGGGCAACGAAGGCCTGCAACTCGGCATCCGAGTCCACCCGAGACTTGTCAACCTTTGGGACATTAATTAGGACCTGAGGGAAATTAGGCATTACCGAAACTAGCTCACGCAAGCTCTTGCCAGATGAGGCAACTTTGGCAGCCAGGTGAAGGCCCGTGAGAACGCCATCACCCGTAGTTGCATATTGGGAGAAAACGATGTGGCCGGACTGCTCGCCGCCAAGCGAATAGCCGCCTTCACGCATTGCCTCAAGGACGTAGCGGTCGCCGACCTTGGTCTCGATTAGACCGATTCCAGCATCGCGCATTGCAATCTTTAGGCCCAGGTTGCTCATGACCGTGGTGACGAGGGTGTTTCTGGCTAGCTGACCCGAGTCCTTCATGGCCAAGGCCAAGACGGTCATAATGTGATCGCCATCAACGATTGCCCCAGTGTGGTCAACCGCTAGGCAGCGATCCGAATCGCCATCGTGCGCAATACCAAGGTTCGCACCGTTTGAAACTACGGCTGCCTGCAAAGCAGTTAGGTGAGTCGAACCACAGCCCTGGTTGATATTGTTACCGTCCGGATCAGCTCCGATGACAATCACCTTGGCACCTGCATCGGCAAAAGCCTGCGGAGAAATAGCACTCGCCGCCCCATTGGCGCAGTCCAACACAATCTTTAGACCGTCTAGGCGATTTGGAAGCGTGCCCAGTAGATGAAGAAGATAGCGATCCTCGGCATCTGCAAACCTGGTGACTCGACCAACCTCAGAACCGATTGGCTTGAGCGACTGGCCGAGCGCGGCTTCAATCTTGTCCTCTGTCGCATCTGGCAGCTTGTGCCCGCCGCGTGAGAAGAATTTAATTCCGTTGTCCGGGGCTGAGTTATGGGACGCGGAGATCATGACACCGAAGTCGGCATCGAGATCGGCAGTTAGGTATGCGGCGGCTGGAGTCGGGACTACACCGGCATCAAAGACATCGACTCCGGACGATGCCAGGCCAGCTGCCACGGCAGCAGAAATAAAGTCGCTTGAGATTCTTGGGTCGTGGGCAATCACCGCACGGGGACGGTCGCCACGGTTTCTAGCGTCCTCAGATAGGACAAAGGCCGCGGCCTGCGCCAAACTCAGCGCAAATTCAGCAGTGATGTCTTTGTTCGCGATACCGCGAACCCCATCAGTTCCAAAGAGCCTGCCCATGGCAGAAGCGCAATCTTTAGCGCTTGGAGAACTGGCTGGCCTTGCGGGCCTTCTTCAAACCGGCCTTC
>CAYTOH010000070.1:0-5528 GCA_964439375.1 uncultured Aquiluna sp. | reverse complement strand
TGCCATAAAGGCCGATGTTGAAGAAACCACTAAGCGAATAGTTTCGCTTTCCTTGGATCAGCAGGGCCATCGGCTGCAGCTTCAGGCCTTCGCGGCCAGCAAAGCGGAGGGCCTGTGGGATAGCGCAATGACTGCTATTGAAGCGGGAATCAAAGCACAGGGTGGTCTTGCAGATCGAATTGGAGGTGCGCTCGGTCAAGAACTTAGAGTTCAGACCAGCGTCACTGAAGGTGGACAGAAGTTACTGCGTGAATCTAGGTTTATTGGAGTGGATGGCCCCAGATGGTTTCTCAGGGGAGTGCTCACCGGCCCAGAACTTTACTCAGAAGCGCGGTATTTGTCTTTAGTCGCGCTTTTTCGCTCGGTCGCAGTTAGTCGCGGCGATACCCCAATGCCCCCGGGCGATCTCTTGCCAATCAAGCTACCAACCAGCAATGACTGATCCCGAAGGCGTCGCGAAGCGGCTAGGTCTAGAGAAGTCTGAGGCTGGCTATGACCTAAACAAGGATTCACTTCTCAAGGCCGTTGGTGGACCAATTGGAATCGCAGAGGCAGCTCTACCCGCGTTTTCTTTCTCGATAGTCTTCGGCTTTACCCAGCAGGCTTTGGCCGCTGTTGCTGTTGCGGTTGCATTATCGGTCAGCTTCATCTTGTTCCGAGTAATTCAGAGAAAAGCTATTACCCAAGCGATTGTAGGTCTCGTAGCAGTCGGTTTCGCGGCCTTCCTTGCCCTTCGTGAAGGTGGCAGCGCTGCCGATTACTTTGTCCCTGGCTTCATCACCAATGCAAGTTACGGCTCGGTATTGCTGATTTCCGTGCTGGTTGGCCATCCGATTATGGGTTACATAGGCCAGCTGCTTTTTGGGCTGAAGGATTGGCGCAAAAACAAGGTTCTGAAGCGCAAATTCAATACAGTGACACTTATCTGGGTGATCTTCTTCTCTGCAAGGCTCGCGGTCCAGTTGCCTCTGTATTTCACACAGCAGGTCGAGTTGCTAGCAGTTGCAAGGGCGATCATGGGTGCCCCGGCATACGCTGCACTTTTAGCCCTGACTTGGGTCATGCTTCGAAAGATTGCCCCAAACAAAGCGGTAGATTAGAACGATGAATTCTGGAGGATTCCTACTATGAGCAAGACTTTTCAGCCCAGCAACCTAAATGTCGCCGGCAAAACCTATAAGTACTTTGACATGTCGAGCCTTGGCGCTGAGAAGCTTCCCTACAGCTTGAAGATTCTCCTTGAGAACATGCTCAGAACCGAAGACGGCGCAAATGTGACTCCAGCTCACGTAGATGCGATTGTCAACTGGGATCCAAAGGCGGAGCCAGATACCGAGATTCAGTTCACTCCAGCACGAGTCATCATGCAGGACTTTACCGGTGTTCCATGTGTGGTTGATCTTGCAACCATGAGAGAAGCGGTTGTCGAACTGGGTGGCAATCCTCAGCAAATTAACCCCTTGGCTCCAGCGGAGATGGTTATCGACCACTCAGTTGTAATTGATGTCGCGGGCAGCCCTGACGCTGCAGAGCGGAATGTTGAGTTTGAGTATCAGCGCAACGGAGAGCGTTACCAGTTCCTTCGCTGGGGACAAACTGCCTTTGACAACTTCAAGGTCGTACCTCCCGGCACGGGAATTGTGCACCAGGTAAACATCGAGTACCTGGCAAGAACGGTTATGACACGGGAAGTAAACGGAGAGCTCGTTGCATACCCAGACTCATGCGTCGGAACGGACTCCCACACCACAATGGTCAATGGCTTGGGGGTTTTGGGCTGGGGCGTCGGGGGAATCGAGGCCGAGGCCGCAATGCTAGGACAGCCCGTTTCAATGCTCATTCCCAAGGTAGTGGGGTTCAAACTAACGGGCCAAATCCCAACCGGAGCTACAGCAACTGACGTTGTGCTGACAATCACCGAGATGCTGCGCAAACACGGTGTGGTCGGAAAGTTCGTTGAGTTTTACGGGGCTTCAGTGGCGAACGTTCCGCTGGCCAACCGAGCCACGATCGGAAACATGTCGCCTGAGTTCGGCTCTACCGTTGCAATCTTCCCAATTGACCAGGTCACTTTGGATTACCTGCGTGTAACCGGTCGAAGCGAAGAGCAGATTGCTCTTGTCGAGGCTTACACCAAGGCTCAGGGACTGTGGCACGACCCAAGTGTTGAGCCAATTTACTCCGAGTATCTTGAGTTGGATCTCTCAACTGTTGTCCCATCGATTGCTGGACCAAAGCGCCCACAGGATCGAATTGAACTTTCAGCTTCGAAGGCTGCATTTGCAAAGGATTTGAATTCCTACGCCACTGTGAAGTCCCAGCCAACCAAGGTTGCGGGGCAGGACTTTTCAATTGACCACGGAGCAGTGACGATTGCATCGATTACCTCGTGCACCAACACCTCCAACCCTTCCGTGATGCTTGCCGCTGGACTGCTAGCCAAGAAGGCCGTTGCCAAGGGTCTAAAGGCCAAGCCATGGGTAAAGACCTCCTTGGCACCGGGATCAAAGGTTGTTACCGAGTACTACGAGAAAGCTGGTCTGACAGACTCGCTAGAGAGTCTGGGATTCCACCTTGTGGGCTACGGCTGCACAACTTGCATTGGTAACTCAGGGCCGCTCGATGAAGAAATCTCTAAGGCAGTTCAGGAGAACGACCTAGCTGTTACCGCCGTTTTGTCTGGTAACAGAAACTTCGAGGGTCGCATTAACCCAGACGTCAAGATGAACTACCTGGCATCACCACCACTCGTTATCGCTTATTCGTTGGCCGGCACTATGGACTTCGACTTTGAAACCCAACCACTGGGTCAGGACCAGAGTGGTGCTGATGTCTTTTTGAAGGACATCTGGCCAACCCCAGCTGAGGTTCAACAGACCATCGACAGCTCAATCAACTCTGAGATGTTCACCTCCCAGTACGCCTCAGTCTTCGATGGCGACGAGCGCTGGAGGTCACTCCCTACGCCCAAGGGTGCAACCTTCACCTGGGACGAGAATTCAACCTATGTCAAGAAAGCTCCGTACTTTGACAACATGAAGCTGGAGACGACACCAGTCACTGATGTGACAGGCGCTCGAGTTCTAGTCAAACTTGGAGACTCGGTTACCACAGACCACATTTCCCCTGCGGGATCTATCAAGGCAGACTCTCCAGCCGGAAAGTATTTGGCTGAGCGCGGCGTCTCTCGGGTTGACTTCAACTCTTACGGCTCAAGGCGCGGCAACCACGAGGTGATGATTCGCGGCACATTCGCAAACATCAGGCTCAGAAACCAGCTGCTCAATAACGTTGAGGGTAGCTACACGCGTGATTTCATGACCGAAAACGGAGATCAAAGCTTCATCTTTGACGCTTCTGAAAACTACAAGGCTGCCGGCACGGCACTTGTAGCCCTTGCTGGCAAAGAGTACGGCTCCGGTTCCTCTCGAGACTGGGCCGCAAAGGGAACCAGCTTGCTGGGTATCAAGGTTGTGATTGCCGAGAGCTTTGAGCGTATTCACCGCAGTAACCTGATTGGTATGGGCGTCCTGCCTTTGCAATATCCGGCAGGCCAAAATGCTGACAGCCTCGGACTTGACGGCACTGAATCGTTCGATGTAATCGGTATCACCAAGCTCAATGAGGGCACAACACCAAAGACCGTTCGCGTGATTGCCAGCCCAACGTCTCACTCACCGGCGGGAAAGAAGACTGTTGAGTTTGATGCTGTCGTCAGAATAGACACACCTGGCGAGGCTGACTACTTCCGAAACGGAGGTATCTTGCAGTACGTCCTCCGTTCCTTGGTTGCGTAGGAATCCCGCAAGCCGATTCTCGGTTTAGTTAGTTATGGATTTGCTGAAGCGGGTAAAGGGGCCCCAAGACCTCAAGTCGATGACTGTAGCTGAGCTTGTCACTCTGTGTCAGGACATCAGGGATTATCTAATTGAGTCTGTGAGCAAGACAGGTGGTCATCTAGGTCCAAATCTAGGTGTTGTTGAAACAACTGTTGCCATTCATAGGGTTTTTGACTCACCCCAGGACTCGATTGTCTTTGACACCGGTCACCAGTCTTACGTTCACAAGCTACTGACCGGCCGTCAGGATTTCTCGAGGCTTCGCCAGAAAGGCGGTGTTGCGGGCTATCCACAGCGCTCAGAGTCAGAGCACGACATTGTAGAGTCCTCGCACGCATCAAGCTCGCTGTCTTGGGCTGACGGAATATCAAGGGCATACAAATCAGCGGGATCCGACCGCCACGTTGTCGCGGTCATTGGTGACGGAGCCCTCACCGGCGGTATGGCTTGGGAGGCGCTAAACAACATCAGTCACGATAATGATCGCAATCTAGTGATTGTTGTCAATGACAACGGTAGGTCTTACGCTCCCACTATCGGCGGTCTAGCAAAAACCCTCAATGCAATCCGCACCGAGGGCTGGTACAAGCAGGGATACCGAATCTCGAAACGAATCTTTGAGAAGTTTGGGCTTCCGGGGAGGTTGCTTTTCAAGGCGGCGCATGCCGCAGGGCAGTCTATTGTCACTGCCAACGCGCCGAGTGGCATCTTTCCAAATCTTGACATCAAATACATCGGACCCGTTGACGGCCACAACCTTGAGGCTTTGGAAGAAGCTCTTCGTCAGGCGAAGAACTTCCGTGCACCGGTGATTGTTCACGCCATAACCCAAAAGGGTAAGGGCTACGATCCTGCAACCAGCGACGAAGCTGACCAGTTCCATGCTGTAGGTCAGATCAATCCGGAGTCCGGTCTGCCCCTGAAATCCTCTAGCGGCACCAGCTGGACAAGCGTCTTTGCCGATGAGATCACCTCTCTCGCTGGCCAAAATACAAAACTCGTGGGCATCACCGGTGCCATGTTGATTCCAGTTGGTTTGCACAAGTTCGCGGCCAAGTATCCGGACAGAGTTTTCGATGTTGGTATTGCCGAGCAGCACGCGGTTGCTTCAGCAGCGGGTATGGCTTTCGGCGGACTTCACCCGGTCGTCGCAATCTACTCGACCTTCCTGAATAGGGCTTTTGACCAACTGCTAATGGATGTTGCGTTGCACAAAGCTGGTGTCACATTCATCCTCGACCGAGCAGGAATCACCGGGCCGGATGGGGCAAGCCATCATGGAGTCTGGGACTTGTCAATTCTCCAAGTAGTGCCTGGCATCAGGATTGCTGCTCCACGCGATGAAGACACCTTGCGGGAGGAACTCAAGGAAGCCACGGCAATCACCGATGCACCAACTGTCATTAGATTTCCAAAGGGAAGTGTCCCAACACCACTGCAGGCTCAACTCAGAACAGCCGATGGTGTAGACATCCTCAGCAGGGCTTCTTCCAAAGATGTGTTGATTATTTCGGTTGGCGCTTTTGCGCATACTGCAATGAAGGTTGCAGAGTTGCTGGCGGCGCAGGGGATAGGTGCAACAGTTGTTGACCCACGCTGGATACTGCCGGTGAGTAAGTCAATAATCGATCTCTCAGCCGAGCACCGTCTCGTAGTCACTAATGAGGATGGAGTGCGCGTTGGGGGATT
>CAYTOH010000069.1:0-5678 GCA_964439375.1 uncultured Aquiluna sp. | reverse complement strand
TTTGACTCATGGTTGATCGTTCACACATAACTAGCTGGCTCACTGACATGGATGGGGTGCTTTGGCACGAGGGAAAGCCAATTCCAGGAGCCATGGAGCTAATCAAAAAGTGGACTGAGTCGGATACTCCGTTTTTAGTTCTAACCAACAACTCGATCTATACCCCGAGGGACCTATCGGCGAGGCTACGGGCAGGGGGTCTAGAGGTCCCTGAAGAACGCATCTACACCTCAGCGCTAGCAACCGCAGACTTCATTCACTCCCAAGTCCCGAAGGGCACCGCTTACGTAATAGGTGAAGCAGGTCTCACAACAGCCATGCACGAGGTTGGCTATGTAATGACCGAGGTAAACCCTGACTTTGTGGTTTTGGGTGAAACCAGAAACCTGAGTTTTGACAACCTAACCAAGGCCGTGCGACTTATAAACAATGGCTCAAGATTCATTGCCACCAACCCAGACCCAACCGGACCATCCCCCGAAGGGCCACTTCCCGCAACCGGAGCGGTTGCGGCACTAATCACAAAGGCAACCGGCAAAGACCCCTACATCGTCGGCAAACCAAACCCGATGATGTTCCGCTCCGCGATGCGTAAGATCAAGGCTCACTCTGAGTCAACCGCCATGATTGGCGACCGAATGGACACCGACATCGTGGCTGGTATCGAAGCCGGACTCCACACAATCCTGGTGAGAACCGGCATCTCTGATGATGCCGAGATTGCCAAATACCCGTTCAGGCCAACCGAGATCCTCAACTCGGTTGCTGATCTGGTTTAGCGTCGAAGAATAAGCCCTGGTAAGTCCTCGAAGTAGGCTCCGTCATCCAGGGTGAGCAGTTCAGCATCTGCCCTGATAGCTGTGGCCGCAATCCACAGGTCGTTGACTCCGCGTGGCCGTCCCTGATCCCGAGAAAAGGCCTTCAGATTGGCAAAAATCTCTGTGGTTAGTTGATCAACTGGAACAAACTCGGCAACCCGCAGAGCGTCCTTTACAAACTTCAAGGTTGCGTTTCGCGCTTGCACTGACCTTGTAGAGATCTGGCCAGCGACAAGCAGCTCGGCTAAAGCTGCTGGTGCCATTATCGCTTGATCGCTCTCTGTAAATCCGGGAAGCGGTCCTCGCTGGCGCTCGAGGTGAATCCAGGCAGAGGAATCCAGCACTACTCTCGCCACGGGTCACGATCCAGCTCGCCGCCGACGAGGTTATAGGGAGCATGACGCTCGGCAAGAATTTCCTGGTAGACGGCATATGTCTCGTCGTCCATCGGGCCATATTTCTTTTGTCGATCTTTAAACATCGCTATGAGCGCAGCCCCAGGGGTCTTTACCTCTTCTTTTTTCAAAGTGGCGATCACCTTTTTTCCTCGAGTGATCTCAATCTCTTCGCCGTTTTCAACCTGATCCAGGACAGCGCTGAAATTTCGGGCGACCTCGGTGGCGGTCATTCTCTTCATAGAAATCAGATTATCTGATTCTTTTTTCTCAAGCAATCGCATTCAAGCAGGATGGCAGGTTTCGCTTGGGAACAGCGGGTTGCGACTGAATGTGGAGAACTAGGTGTTGAGCTCTTTCATGTATTTGTTGGTGGAGACCAGGATTGCAGCCACGAGAACGCCGATTGCCAAAACGGTATAAACAGCTTTGACGCCAAAGGCATCGACAGCACTACCAACGGCAACCATCGAGATCATTGGACCCGCATTCCAGATAGTCATTTCAAGAGCGAAAACCCTGCCCCGCTTGTTTGCGGGGATTCTGGTTTGGATAACAGTGTTCAATAGCGGCAGGAGTGGCCCCCAGGCAAGACCCAAGGTGAAGAAGAAGGCAACGATCAGCCACTGCGCTGGCAGCTGACTCATAGGCAGCATGGAAAGCCCGATGCCAATGATGCTGACCCGCAGGATGTTGGCATAGCTAAGTCGCTTGTGGATCTGCTCGAAACCTAGGGCTCCGATTACTGAAGCTGCTGCTCCGGCCGATATCGCAATACCAAGCCCGGTTGGATCCTCAAGTGCTGCGTAGTAGGCGGGAAGAATAACCATCTCGGTTGGCAGGTAAATCAAAGCCAGGGTCATGATGGTAGTCATCATCAAAAACACCGGTGGGTTTGAGAACAAGACAACAAAGCCCTGCACCGCATACTTCACAAGACTTCCAGAGTCGCTCTCGTCCTTCTCCTCCTGCTGCTCGTGAACACGAATCAGGAAGGCAAACAACGCAGAAATTGCGCCAAAGCTCGCCACCACCAGGAACGTGTTTGCGGATCCAAACCATGCAATACAGAAAGTTGCGAGCGCCGGCCCAATCGCAAAACCAGTTGCGAAAAGGCCCTCATGGATTGAATTTGCTCGATCCAAAGTCATTTTCGCCGGCCCTGCAACATCAGGAATAAGCGACTTTCTCGAGGTACTGCCACCAGGCGCAACCATAGCGCGCAGCATTCCGATGACAATTAGCGCAACGAGGGTGAGCTCCCATAGACCCGAGAAGATCGGAATCATCAACGAGGTAATGAGTGTTAGAAGCTCGGCCCAGATTGCTATCTTGCGCCTGCCGAACCGATCGATTACCGAGCCAATGACCGGTGCCATTAGTAGGCCGGGAATTGCAGTCAAAGCAACCACCAACCCAGCACTGGTTGCCGTTCCAGTAATCTCTAGGGCAATCCAAGGGATTGCAATAAACACCATTGAACCCGAAATGACGCTGGTGATTGAGGCCAGCTGCAAAAAGATAAAGGGGGTTAGGTTGCGAGTTTCAACGGCCGCTGATTTAGAGTCCAAGGTCACCCAGAGTCACTGCAGTTAGATATTTGAATCCAGCGGCCTCAATCGCTTGCTTGGCTCCGGTGTCACGGTCTACAACTGTCGCAACAGCTAGCACATTTGCACCTGCTGCAACCAATGCCTCCGCCGCAGTCAATGGCGAGCCGCCGGTGGTTGAGGTGTCCTCTAGAACAACTACTCGCTTGCCCTCAACACTTGGGCCCTCAACCTGGCGGCCCATGCCGTGAGCCTTTGCAGCCTTGCGAACCACAAAAGCGTTGATGCTTCGCCCTTGCGCGCTAGCTTGATGCAGAATTGCGGTGGCAACCGGGTCAGCACCCATGGTTAGCCCACCAACCGCATCCACATCGCCAAGACCGTTCTCATCCAATAGCTTCAGCATGACCTGACCGATCAGTGGTGCAGCTTCGCTGTGGAGGGTGGCCCTGCGCAAATCTACGTAGTAGTCAGCCTCAATACCTGAGGAGAGCGTAACTTTGCCGTGAACAACGGCCAGCTCTTTGATTAGCTCAACCAGGCGGGGTTTTTGGGCTGCTTCGAAACTCATGGTTAGAGTTTAGAGATGCGCATAGCCACTTGGAACGTGAATTCGATTCGTGCCCGAGCACCCCGAGTCACAGCCTTCCTTGAGCGCACCCAGGTTGATTTGCTGGGCATGCAGGAGATTAAGTGCAAGCCAGAGCAGTTTCCGGTGGCCGATTTTGAAGCGATTGGCTACAAAGTCATCGCTCACGGACTCAACCAGTGGAACGGTGTTGCCTTCGCCTATAGGGCAGGCCTTGAACCTGAGGACATTGAGACCTCATTCTCCGGACAGCCAATGTTCAAGGATGTTGTCGAAGCAAGAGCGCTGGGTGCAACCTTCGATGGGGTTCGTGTGTGGAGTTTGTATGTACCTCACGGCAGAGGGCTCGATGACCCTCACATGGAATACAAGCTGGAGTTTCTGGATCGGCTTGCTGCCCTAACCGCTGAGCAGCTGGAGATTAACCCGGATCTGGAGCTAGCTCTCACGGGGGATTTCAATATCGCCCCATTGGATAGCGATGTTTATGACCTGTCGATGTTTGAAACCCACATCTCAGAACCGGAGCGCCAAGCCTTCGAGGCCTTTGAGCAAATTGGGTTCAGCGACAGGGTTAGAGAACTTGTCCCCGATCAATACACATACTGGGATTACAAGGACCTCTGCTTCCCTAAGAACAACGGGATGCGAATCGATTTCTCCCTCACCTCACCCGCTCTGACCGAGCGAGTGGTTGCTGCATCGATTGAGCGTGACGAGCGCAAGGGAGAAGGCCCAAGTGATCACGTGCCAGTGATTATCGAGCTTTCCGACTAAGCCAGTCCTTGCGCTCTGCTTCTGACAGTTTCTCAATCGCATAGCGCAAAGCGGTTCTTGGCATAGTTGGCGCAAACTCCTCTAGAAACTCCCTCAACACGGTGGTTTCTTTTTTGCCGACCTCTCTCAACGCCCAGCCAACGGCTTTGTGGATTAGGTCATGAGGGTGATTAATCAGTGCTCTGGAGACCTGGAGGGTTGGCTCAAAATCATAGGCAGCAATCATCGGGAAAGTGAGAATCACCGCTGATCTTTGAACCCAAAGGTTTGGGCTCTTGGTGAGTTTCAAGAGCTTGGAAACACGATTTGGATCTTGGGCCCAAAACTTGCCAAATCTGTTAGCCGAAACATCAACCAAATCCCAGCTGTTCACGGCATTGATCTCATACAGCGAGAGGTAGTAGTCAAAAAGCTCTGCTCTGAGCTCTTGGGTTTTGGCTCTTTCAAACTGCTTGGTCAGAATTACAAGGGCACAGAAGCGGTCTTCGTGATACTCGGAGCGAAACATTTGGTCTAGGTCAGCCCTTGAGAGCGAGTAGTTTGCCGCTGCCACAGATCTGGATTGGGGCACAGTGAGGCCAAGGAACTTGTCTCCTTCGCCATAGCCGCCGGGCTCTGTTTTGTAAAACCATTGCATCTCACGAGCGCGACGAGGGTTCTCGAGCGCTCTGAGCTGCTTTTGAGCTTCCAGAAGCATTAGCGAACGGTGTCTGCCACCACAACCAAGCCGTCAGTGGCCTTGGGGGTAAACATAGTGTCTTTATCAGGGTTCACCTTTACTGATTGACCTGTTGTATTTTCGTCACCAACGCGGTAGCCAATTGCGGATTCCCCTCTGGCTCTTGCGTTTGCAACAAGTTGGGCGAAGCTCGTCTCCTTGCCAACCGTGGCGTAATTGCCAATATCTCTAATCTCCAAGGACGGCCCCTTTGCCCCAAAGAGCTCATCAAAAACTAGCGATAGGGAGGGGTCTTGCGACAGCTGCGCATTCAAGTAGGAGGCTAGATCATCGTTCACAAGCAAGTCCGGATCTCCAGCCGCCTGGGCTTCAGCCTGGTGGGATCGATCCAACAATTCGGCAACTAATCTGGGACGCTCTGAGTTGTGGGGCAACGCTGACAAAACTTTCTTTAGTTGAGCGAGATTTCGCACCGTAAGGGCGTCGGCATCTACTCGAGTTAGGCCATCTCGATAAGCCAAAATCAAGATTTCATTTATCTTCTGCTTTTCAAGATTCTTTTCAAGCGCGCCCAGAGGGTTCTCGCTGGTCTCATAATTCAGCTGGATTCTCGGAGCGCTGTCGAGTGCTTGAAGAGACTCAAGGCTAACCGAATTGCTTTGGGCGAAGACTTGAATGGAGGAGCCATCCGGAAGGCTCTCAATCAGGTCCTCCACAATTAGCCGACCTGTTTCAGACCAGCCGAGTATGGCTATTCGCTCTGGTTGTGCATCAAGTTTCTTTGGTGGTGGAGTTTCCGAGACTAGCTCTTCCCTTATGCCTGTGAAATGGATCTTTGTGTCGTCTTGAGCAATGCTGATAACTCTTTTG
>CAYTOH010000068.1:0-5719 GCA_964439375.1 uncultured Aquiluna sp. | reverse complement strand
AGCGAACCGAAGTCAAGATAGGGAGCCAAGAGGCCGATCTCAGAGACATCGAAGTGGCCGTTTGCCTCGCGATCGGAAGGACTGAGTTTGGTCATCTGCTAGCTCCTACCCGATGAACCAAAGCCGCTATCTCCCCGGGCGCTTTCGGGGAGCTCACTCACCGGATAAAACACAGCCCGCTCTACCTTTTGGAAAAGCAGTTGAGCAATTCTGTCGCCACGCTTTACCTGAAAGTCTTCGTCACTGGTATTGATAAGCGTTACGAGTATCTCACCGCGGTATCCAGCATCAACCGTTCCTGGGGTATTCAGTACTGTAATGCCGTGCTTTGCGGCAAGACCAGATCTTGGGTGCACAAGCCCGACATAACCATCGGGCATCGCTATCTTCACTCCGGTCGACACCAAAGCTCGCTCCCCTGGCTTGATAACGACATCCAAGGTCGACCTTAGGTCGGCACCGGCATCACCAGGCCTGGCATAGCTGGGTTCGAAACCGGGCTCGGCAATGATTAGCACTTCTAAAGACACCCCAAGAGCGTAATCTATGAACGTGCCAACTCCAATTTTTGAAGAACGACTAAGCCCTTCGGTGTCAGTTGTACTTGCGTTATCGCTGTCGGGCCCGATGATGTTGCTTGCAGCGTTGCCATTCGGACTTCCACTCGCTCTAACGCTTGCGATAGTGGTTCCAATAGTTTTGATTGCAAGCGCTTTTTTGATTTCTCCGAAGATTGTCGTTAGCTCTGAACTGCAACGCGGCAGGTTCAGAATTCCGTTGGATGTTATCTCGAACGCAGAGCTCTTCGTTGGAGAGGAGGCGAGGCTTGAACGCGGTCCAAGACTTGACGCCAGGGCAAGGCTCGCAATCAGGGGAGATATCGATGCGGTTGTCAAAGTGCAGCTATCGGACCCATTGGACCCGACCCCATACGTCGTTATTTCAACGCGCAGGCCAGAGCAATTAGTCGCTGCACTCAGTGCAAATCGGTCCTAGATTGGTCTTGGACGCACGCTGATTCAGTGGCTTTACCAGGAAGCAATACATACAGGTGAATTCGTTCTCCTGCAGAGGCAAAATAACGACTTCGAGCTCTTCGTTTACAACGTCCGGGATGCTGAAGGAGTCAACGTTGTCAACGTCATCTTCAGACAGTGAGGGTTTAGAAGGAATCCGCTCCTTGATTGCGTCCAGCGACTCGGTGTCGTCATCTGTTTTTCTTTGAGCATCGTAGTCAGTTGCCATAGCATGCTCCTTCCTTCTCGGCGTGAATCATGCCCCACGAAACACACAATTGCAAGCCAGGCTCGCCGCATAGTGCAAACCCCTAGGAAACTCACCGACTGATTTGCGCGCAGGTTTTGCAAACTACTGCCACACTCAAAGCGGAGGTATCTTGATGGAGCTTAGATTTGTTCGCCGAGAGGGCGACTTTTTGGTCTTTGAGAGTGCAGACGGCACATCGCTTCTCGCACCCATCGATGAGTCCCTGCGTGAGGCACTCCGGCGCAATAACTCCGGAGTCAGGGAGAGCGTGAGTCCCAAGGAAGTGCAAGCCGCCATTAGAGCGGGAGAATCCCTACAGGACCTTGCCGCCAGGCTCGGAGTTCCCGAGGAGTCAATCGAACCTTTTGCAGCGCCTATCCTCGATGAACTGAGGTTTGTTTTGGAGTCAGCACTCTCCACCACCCTCACTGCCAACGACCGCATGAGAACATTCAGGGAGCTTGTTGAAGAGGCTTACCCTGGATCCGAATTTTCCATCCGCAAGCAAGAGCAACAGTGGATTTTACAATCTGGCAGCTCGCTCACCTGGGGCTTTGATCCAAAGTCAAGAACTCTGGAGCCGATCTCTTCCGCCGCGAAAGAACTGGCCAAGACCTTCAATAGCGCCCGCGAGGTGATTAGGGCCACTCCGACGGCTCAAGACCCAGTGAAGTCAGCCTCCGCTGTCGAAGCTTATTCAGATACTCCTGAGGAGCCGGAGGCGCAACAGCAGGTCGCTTCGGTGCACGATTTGGTTCAGGAGCTGCGATCAAGGCGCAATCCCGAAGAGCTAAAGCCAGCCAGCGCCAAAGGGCGGGCTTCACTTCCGAGTTGGGATGAGATTGTTCTCGGGGCTGCTGGATTAGAGTCCGATTCTGATAAGCGGGATTTTTAGCTCCCTGCTGGTCATGGCACCGTGGTGCGCGACCATCCGATAGCTACGCGGCTTTGAAAACTCTTGGTGAAACAGTGTGTGCTGCCCTTTAGCGAGCAAGACCAGATCTGCGGATCGATTCTGAGCCTGCGGACCAAGCTCTCCGTACCAGGATGCAAGCTCGCTGGCTAGGTGAACTGAAAAGAACCGCGCGTCAGAGAGCTGCTTGAGAGCGTCGGCTGCAGTCGCTGAGTTCTCAAGATAAACAAGGGCTGCACGGGTGTCTCCCCCAAGAAAACTTAGACCGATACCACTCAACTGGTCCTTCAGTTCCACCTTGAACTCTTCAGGGCTGTCTAGCATGCCGTGATCTGCCGTCACGATAACTCCACAGTCCGCTGGCAGTTTTGCTCTAAGCCAATCAATCTCACTTGCAATCGACTCCAGCTGGAGAGCCCATCCTGGAGATTGCCAACCGTGGACGTGTCCGAACTTGTCCAGCTCCGAAATGTAAAGATACGTGATCGAGTCTTGCGCCGAATTGAGTATCTCTAGGGCCTTTTGAAATCTATCGGAGATTGAATCCACTCCGTGAAACTCTGCCCTGCGCATTGTGGCGCGAGTGAAACCTGTATCTCGATACTCTTCAGCTGCTATCACGTTGCACGCCACTCCCCTGGCGGCTGATTGCTCGGAGATTGTCAGATGCGGCTGCCAGCGAGCGGGGTCAGTGCTAGCGTCCCAACCGCTGAGCAGATTGAGTTCTATTCCAAAGTGCCGATCTCTAACAACATGACCGATGAAGCCGTGCTCTCCTGGAACAAGACCGGTTGCAAGCGAGGTGATATTCGTGCTGGTTGTTGCAGGAAACGCTGCGTATGACTGACCACCAGAATTTATCTGCTGCGCTAGCCAAGGGGCATGGCCAGCTCTTTCAACTACGTTCTCGGCACCCATGCCATCGACAAGTATCACTAGCACCTTGCGCTTTGGTTTGTAACCAAGAGTGGAACGCTCCCCAGTAACTGATTGCAGAGCAGATGCCAAGACATGGCGAAGGCTCCCAAGAGCTTTGGGTCTTGGCGGTAAAGTCATGGTCACCGGAGAAGTTTTACACAAGGAACCATGTCAAACACCAATGAGCGCATAGTCGATATTGACGTCGGCAAGGAGATGCGAGAGAGCTTCCTCGAGTATTCGTACTCAGTTATCTACTCTCGTGCTCTTCCAGATGCGCGTGATGGTCTCAAGCCTGTCCAGCGCAGGATTGTCTACCAGATGGGTGAAATGGGCTTGAGGCCAGATCGGGGTCACGTAAAGTCGGCTCGCGTCACCGGAGAGGTCATGGGTAAGCTCCACCCTCACGGCGATGGAGCCATTTACGACGCTCTGGTGCGCATGTCCCAAGACTTTAGCCTCAGGATGCCACTGATCGATGGCCACGGTAACTTCGGGTCTCTAGATGACGGCCCAGCAGCTGCACGCTACACAGAGGCCCGGCTTGCCCAAGCGGCACTTCTGCTAAACGAATCCTTGGACGAGGATGTTGTTGATTTTGAAGCAAACTATGACGCACAACTCACAGAGCCCTCAGTCCTGCCTGCTGCTTTTCCAAATCTCTTAGTAAACGGGGCGAGTGGCATTGCTGTTGGAATGGCAACCAATATGCCTCCGCACAATCTCAAAGAGGTTGTCTCCGCTCTTGTTCATCTAATTCGTAACCCCGCGGCACCCCTGGCTGAGCTCATGGAGCACATTCCTGGCCCCGATCTGCCCTCGGGAGCGATTGCTCTGGTGGGAGAGGCCCTGACCGAAGCCTATGAGACGGGTCGCGGTTCTTTCAAAATGCGGGCAAGAATCTCTGTTGAAACCGTTGGGCCGCGTCGCACCGGCTTGGTGGTTACAGAATTGCCATATTTGGTTGGCCCGGAGCGTGTTATCGACAGGATTCGGGACGCAGTGTCGTCGAAGAAGCTAACCGGGATACACGACGTTGTTGACCTCACTGACCGAGAGAATGGCCTACGTCTCATCATTGAGCTTAAAACTGGATTCGACCCAGATTCGGTTATCGAAGCGCTCTACAAGTACACACCGCTTGAGGAAAACTTTGGGGTAAACAATGTTGCCCTGGTCGATGGCAGACCTCAGCAATTGGGATTGAAGCAGCTGCTGGAGGTTTATCTTGAGCACAGACTAACTGTCACAAGAAGGCGCTCGCAGAACAGACTTGATAGAAGGAGAGCGCGCCTCCACTTACTTGAAGGTCTCCAGACAGCTGTACTAAACATTGATGAGGTTATAGAGGTGATTCGAACCTCTGACACTGCAGAGGCAGCGCGAGATCGCCTCATGACAATCTTTGACCTTTCTGAGCTGCAGTCAGATCACATTCTGGAGCTAAGGCTTCGACGCCTGACCCGGTTCAGCGTGATCGAACTCGAGACCGAGGCGGATCAGCTAAGGCGCGAGATAGAGGAACTTGCCGCACTACTGGCATCAGATGCGCTGCTGCGCACCACGGTCTCAAGAGAGCTAGAGGATGTTGCCTCGAAGCATAGCGACGCTCGTAGGACTCAGCTAATCGACGCCGCCGGCGTTGTGGTTCAAACCAAAGCAAAGGTCGAGGTTCAGCAGATCTCTGATTCACCAGTGAATCTCTACCTAAGTCCAACCGGTGCGATTTTTAGAACAAGTATCGAAGTTGAAGCAACCGAAGGTTCGAAGCTTTTTAGCACAACCATGCGTTCAGATGTGGCCTTCGTGCTCTCGGATTCTCGTGCTGTGAGGGTTCATATCAGTGATTTGCCTTCCTACACACCCGGAGTTTCAGGAACCATGCCGTCAGCAGCTGAGTTTCTCGGTCTACAGGGGCATAGGGTGGTCGGCTTTATCCCTTGGGCTGAAAAGGGTGTTTACGCACTTGGCACAACGCAGGGAACCGTAAAGAGATTCGAGACTCCCCTGCCCGATCGAGACGAGGTGAGTTTGATTAGCCTCAAGGAGTTTGACCTTGTTGTTGGAATCGGCGAGGCGACCGAAGAATCCAATCTGGTCTTCGTCTCTCGTGAGGCAAATGTCTTGGTGTTTGATTCAGCTTCGGTTCGTCCACAAGGTTTGCCAGCCGGCGGGATGGCAGGAATCAATCTAGGTAACTCGGCAGCAATCTACTTTGGTGTCAGTAGCTCTGCTGAAGACGTGTTGGTGACTGCAGCCAATGGGTCACAGAGCCTGGGTGACACTGATCCGGGGAGCGTGAAGCTCACCAAACTGTCTCACTATCCGAAGAAGGGCCGAGGAGCAATGGGAGTGAGGGCGCACAGATTCCTCAAGGGTGAAGACCAGCTCTATCTCGCCGCTGTCTCCCGCGAGGCGATGCTTTTTGATCTTGACGGTCGACTAATCGAGTCTCCCAAACTCGACGACCGCAGGGACGGCAGCGGAACAAGCCTTGAAAGCTACCTGGGTTCGGTTAGCTAAGCGTCGATTTTCTCTCTATCGAAGCTGTCCGCGGAGTCGATGATGAAGTCCTTGCGCGGTGCCACCTCAGATCCCATCAGAAGTTCAAACACGTCCTCG
>CAYTOH010000067.1:0-5728 GCA_964439375.1 uncultured Aquiluna sp. | reverse complement strand
CGATCTCATCGGATTCTGCCAAACTTTGGACAACTTGGCTGAGCTTAGTCACTTTTTGGTAAAGCTGTCAAATCGATTGCGATATTGGCGTGGCAACATCTTCTTGCGGCTTATTGAGCGAGAAAAAGCCCAGCTAAATTCTTCTTGCCGCGGGCCAAAACTGCCATTCCGCCTGAAAGAAAGTGCCCCAAAGTTGCATCTTCGGATTCAATCTTTTGCTTGTTGACCGATATCGCGCCCTGAGCGATCGCTCTACGAGCAGCTCCATTTGACTCACACAGCCCAGTTGCTACCAAAGCGGCTACCACACTTTCGCCACTAGATACTGTGGCACCAGGCAGCTCAGCCAGCGCTTGTCGCAAGGCAGCCTCACTCAGGGCAGTCAAATCCCCTGACCCAAATAGCGCCAATGAAGCATCTCGGGCTGATTCTGCCTCGGCTTTTGAGAACACAAGCTCAGTGACTTCGAGCGCCAAGCGCCTTTGCGCTTCTCGCTTGAAGGGCTCATCCCGAACCATAGCCTCATACTGCGCAATCTCTGCGCGAGTTAGAAATGTGAAGACCTTCAGTCGGTCAATCACGTCCGCATCATCAGCGTTCAGCCAAAACTGATACATCGCGTATGGGCTGGTCAGCTCAGAATCGAGCCAAATCGCATTGCCTTCGCTTTTTCCAAACTTCTTTCCGTCGGAGTTTGTAATTAGAGGCGTGGCAATGAGGTGAACGCTCTTACCTTCAACCTTGTGGATCAGATCGCTACCCGAGGTCAGGTTTCCCCACTGATCGCTGCCACCGGTCTGCATTACGCAACCGTGTCGCCTGAACAACTCAAGGAAGTCAAGTCCTTGGAGGATTTGATAACTGAACTCTGTGTAACTGATTCCAGAATCCGAATTTAGTCGGGCGGAGACTGCATCTTTCGCGAGCATTTTGCCCACTCGGTAGTGCTTGCCGATATCCCTCAGGAAATCGATAGCGCTGTAGTTGTTGGTCCAATCTAGGTTGTTGACCAAACGCGCGGGGTTATCTCCCTGGTAATCCAAAAAACGTGCCGTTTGGCTGGCAAGCTTCTCGACCCACTCAGCGACAGTCTCTCTGGAGTTCAAGGTTCGCTCGGCATTGGGCTTGGGGTCCCCAATCAAGCCAGTGGCACCCCCAACGAGAGCCAAAGGCTTGTGGCCGGCAAGCTGCAGCCTGCGCATCGTCAATAGCTGCACTAGGTTTCCCAGGTGCAGCGAAGGTGCCGTTGGGTCGAACCCACAGTAAAAGGTGATCGGGGTTTCGAGAGCTTTCCGCAATTCGGCCTCATCGGTGGATAGTGCGACCAATCCACGCCACTGCAGCTCATCGAGAATGTGAGCAAACGAAGAATCGTTGCGCTGAGCCGCCAAGGTTTCTTGGGTTGCCATCTACGATCCTCGCTTTGGCGCGATCTTGCGAAGCTTTGAAAGCTGCGAATCTACAACAGAGAGTGCAGTGCCGCCTGCACCTGAGCGAGAGCTAATAGCGGTGGCGACTTGCGTTACCGAACGGACCTCAGCAGTTAGATGCCTGGAAACCCCAGCCAGCAGTTCGTCAGAGGCTTCGCTCAGCTCAACGCCAGCTGCCTCACACGCTTTCACCAGCTCGCCAGTTATCTCGTGAGCTTCACGGAACACCACCCCTTGCTTTACAAGCCACTCTGCTACATCAGTTGCAAGTGCATATCCCATGGGCGCTAGGTGCTCTAGTCGATCAGTGTTGATATTGAGAGTTGAAACCATGCCGCTGAATGCTGGCAGAACCAGCAAGAGAGTGTCTACCGAATCAAATATCGGCTCTTTGTCCTCTTGCAAGTCGCGGTTGTAACTCAGCGGCAACCCCTTCAGGGTTGAAAGCAATCCGGTTAAGTTGCCAATTACTCTGCCCGCTTTACCTCTTGCTAACTCAGCAATATCAGGATTCTTTTTCTGAGGCATGATCGAGGAGCCAGTAGAGAAGGCATCGTCCAGCACCACGTAACCAAACTCGTAGGTAGCCCAAACGATGATCTCCTCGGCAAACCGAGAAAGATCAATCGCGATCATTGCGGTGATGAATGCGAACTCCGCCACAACATCGCGAGCAGATGTGGCATCCATGCTGTTTTCGGTCGGCTCATCAAAACCGAGCTCTTTCGCTACCAAGTTCGGGTCGAGACCCAGAGTGTTTCCAGCTAAGGCTCCAGCTCCATAGGGAGATTTACGAGCTCTGCTCCGCCAAGAATTTAAGCGCTCGAGATTCCGCACCATCGGCCAGGCGTGAGCCAGCAGGTGGTGACTGAGAAGCACTGGCTGGGCATGCTGAAAGTGGGTTCGTCCCGGCATTGCAACTCCGCGGTGCTGCTCAGCTTGGCTGCAGAGGGCATCGATGTAGTTCTGCAACTGAATTTCGATTAGGTCTGCTGCATCGAGCAAGAAGGATCGAATCAGGGTTGCGATTTGATCGTTGCGGCTTCTACCTGCCCGAACCTTTCCTGCAATTTCCGCGCCAGCAATTTCGATAAGCCCACGCTCTAAAGCCGCGTGAACATCTTCTTCGCTCTGCCTAGGGAGAAACTCACCAGAGCTGACCTTTGTTTCTAGCTCTGCAATCGCACTTTGCAGAGAATCGAACTCAGCCGCAGTTAGATAGCCAGCGGCCTTTAGGGCAACCAGGTGCGCGGCTGTCCCCTTTAGGTCATAGGAGGCAAGTCGCCAGTCAAAGTGTGTTGATTTACTCAATGCAGCGAGGGCATCATTGGGGCCAGTGGCGAACCTGCCTCCCCAAAGCGAATCGTTACTCTGTGCCATCACTGCCTTCTTAGCTAAAACTTGTTAGGAGTTTAGTGACCCCGCTTGGCTTGACGATCCAGCCAAACCATTAACGCCTTCTGGGCATGCAGCCGATTCTCGGCCTCATCCCAAACTAATGACCTGGGGCCATCGATAACCTCAGCGGAAACCTCGTAACCACGGTACGCCGGTAGGCAGTGCAGAAACACTGCATCTGCCGCGGCACTTGCCATGAGCGCGTTATCGACGGTGTAGCCGGCAAACGTTTTGATGCGTTGCTCTTTTTCCGACTCCATACCCATCGACACCCAGGTGTCGGTCGCAACAACATGTGCGCCATGGACGGCAGCAATTGGGTCGGTGACAACCTCGACCGAGCGGCCAAACCCAGTGGCAATTGCCTGGGCCCGCAAGACAACAGCCTGATCCGGTTGGTATCCCTCAGGAGCCGCAACTGATACATCCATACCCGCGAGCGCCGAGGCCACCAAATAACTGTTTCCCATGTTGTTGGCCGCATCGCCCACGTAAGCAAGCTTCAAACCTTGCGTCTTGCCAAAGTGCTCCCGGATCGTAAGGAGGTCAGCAAGCAACTGGCAAGGATGCCATTGATCACTGAGTGAATTGATTACCGGCACCTTAGAGTTTGCAGCCATCTCGTCCAACCCTGATTGGGCATAGGTGCGCCAAACAATTTGAGCAACTTGACGCTCCAAAACCTTGGCGGTGTCAGCCACTGATTCCTTTGACCCCAGCTGCGAGGTTCCAGAGTCCATGATCAGCGGCACTCCCCCGAGATCTGCGATGCCAACAGCAAACGAGACTCTGGTTCTAGTCGAAGTCTTATCAAAAATCACCGCAACGGTCTTTGGCCCGGCGAAAACCTTCTCAGAATAAGGTTTCGCTTTGAGCTCGATTGCAAGTTCGAGAATCTCAGCCTGCTCCTGAGCGGTTATGTCGTCATCCTTGAGAAAGTGCCTGACCATGATTACCTCGTTACCTGAGTTCCGACTCCCGCTTGAGTAAAGATTTCGAGCAGGATGCTGTGTGGCTGGCGGCCGTCAATAATGTGAGCCTTTGGCACGCCTCCCTCGATTGCAGCCAGACACGCCTGCATCTTTGGAATCATTCCTGACTCCAAAGAGGGAATCAGGGTGCGTAGCTCAGCCGCTGAAATTTCAGAGACTAAAGAATTTTGGTTTGGCCAATCGGAGTAAAGGCCGGCAACATCAGTTAGCACCAAAAGCTTTTCTGCACCGAGTGCAACCGCTAGAGAGGCTGCCGCCAAATCGGCATTTACATTCAATAGCTCGCCCAGAACCGTGGGAGCAACGGTTGATACAACGGGTACCTTGCCTTGCTCGAGTGCAGCCAACACTGCCCTTGGGTTCACAGTCCTAACCTCGCCAACTAAGCCAAGGTCAACTTCGCCATCGGCAGTCTTGGCCTTGACTTTTTCAGCTCGAAACAAGTTGTCATCCTCGCCAGAAAGCACGACCGTCGATGCCCCGGCAGCTTCAATTAACTCAGATAGCTTTGCGCTGACTTGATTGCGCAGGACCTCGCGCACCACTCCAATGGTTGCCTCATCGGTGTAACGGAAGCCGTGGCGGAACTCGCTTTCAATCCCCAGCTCCTTGAGTCGAGCTGTGATTAGCGGTCCTCCTCCGTGAACAACCACCGGCCGGATTCCAACAAACCTGAGGTATGCCATGTCCTGAGCAATAGCAAGCTGAAGTTGCTCATCAACCATCGCGTTGCCGCCAAATTTCACCACAACAATTCGACCGTGAAATTCGCGCAGCCAATCCAGCGACTCGATCAGGGTCTCTGCCTTAATCTGAGCCAGCTTCTGGTCTGGTGTGGCGGGAATCATTAGCTTGAGTAGGCGCTGTTCTCTTCGACGTAGGCGTGCGTTAGATCATTGGTAACGATGGTTGCCTCATGCTCACCTGAGTTTAGGCCAATCACAATCTCAACACGTCTTGGCGTTAGGTCAATAGAGCTTCTATCCGCAGCCGGCTCCCCCTTGGAGGAAATCAAGACTCCGTTGATTGTCACGTCGATGTTGTATGGATCAAAAACGGCATTTGTGGTGCCGACGGCAGCCAAGATGCGACCCCAGTTTGGGTCATTTCCGAAGATGGCGGCCTTGAAGAGGTTGTTTCTCGCAACAGACCGCCCCACCTCAACCGCATCAGCTTCGCTGGCAGCACCAACCACCGAGATGTGGATGTTGTGAGAAGCACCTTCGGCATCATCCAGAAGCTTCAATGCGAGCTCTTGGCAGACCTCAGTCAGTAATTTCTCAAACTCAGAAAGCTCGGGCTTAACGCTCGATGCACCAGAAGCCATCAGCGTTACCTGATCGTTTGTTGACATGCAGCCATCTGAGTCGAGCCGATCAAAACTCACCGAAGTCGCTTTTCTCAAGGCGGAATCTAATTCTCTAGAGGTAATGACAGCATCGGTGGTGATAACCACCAGCATGGTTGCAAGACCAGGCGCAAGCATTCCAGCACCCTTAGCCATACCGCCGATCTTGTAGCCAGGGCCGACGCGCTGAGCTCGCTTTGAAACTGAGTCGGTGGTCATAATTGCAAGTGAAGCGTCCTCACCGCCAGCCTCGTCAAGGCTTTGGACGGCTGAGGTAACACCCGCGAACAATTTGGTTCGATCAAGCTGCTCCCCGATTAGGCCAGTTGAGCAAACCAGCACATCAGAAGCTGATACTTCCAAGAGATTTGCCACTAATTCGGCCGTCTGGTGAGTGGTTTGGAAACCTTCTGCTCCGGTATAGCAGTTGGCCCCACCAGAGTTGAGCACAATCGCCTCGACCTGACCGTCCTTGATTACTTCTTTGGACCAAAGAATGGGGTTGGCATGGAATCGATTGGTCGTGAAAACCGCAGCGGCAGCCTTGAGTGGACCTAAGT
>CAYTOH010000066.1:0-5741 GCA_964439375.1 uncultured Aquiluna sp. | reverse complement strand
GTAAGCATCGAAGTTACCATCAAACCAAAACCCCTGATCAGGTTTCTCATCGGTGCCCTCGTAGGCGAGGATGTGAGTCGCTACGCGATCCAAGAACCAGCGGTCGTGTGTGATGACCACGGCACAGCCTGGGAACTCAAGCAAGGCATTCTCTAGAGAAGAGAGAGTTTCAACATCGAGGTCGTTAGTTGGCTCATCCAGGAGCAGCAGGTTTCCACCCTGCTTCAGCGTCAGTGCAAGGTTCAAGCGGTTTCGTTCACCACCGGAAAGCACCCCGGCCTTCTTTTGCTGGTCAGCACCCTTGAAACCAAAAGCTGCCACATAGGCCCTGGATGGCATTTCAACCTGCCCAACCTGCATAAAATCAAGTCCGCCAGAAACAACCTCCCAGAGAGTCTTCTCTGGATCAATACCAGCCCGTGACTGATCGACGTAGCTGATTGATACCGTCTCACCGATCTTGAGTTCCCCGCTGTCGAGCTCATGAAGCCCAGTAATGCACTTGAACAGGGTCGACTTACCAACACCGTTCGGGCCAATGATTCCTACGATTCCGTTTCGAGGCAAGGAGAAACTGAGGTCAGTGAACAGCGGCCGACCATCAAATCCCTTAGAGATTTTGTTCGCCTCGATTACTACGTTTCCTAGTCGTGGGCCCGGCGGAATCTGAATCTCTTCGAAGTCGAGTTTTCTGGTCTTATCGGCCTCAGAGGCCATTTCTTCGTATCGAGCAAGCCTTGCCTTGGACTTGGTCTGCTTGGCCTTTGGAGAAGATCGAACCCACTCAAGTTCATCCTTTAGGCGCTTTGCGAGCTTCGCATCCTTTTTGCCCTGAACATCGAGTCGCTCAGCTTTCTTCTCGAGATAGGTCGAGTAGTTGCCTTCATAGGGGTAGGCACGACCTCGATCGAGTTCGAGAATCCACTCCGCAACATTGTCAAGGAAGTATCTATCGTGGGTGACCGCCAGCACCGCCCCGGGATACTTGGCCAGATGCTGCTCAAGCCAGAGCACACTTTCGGCATCCAGGTGGTTGGTCGGCTCATCAAGCAAAAGCAAATCCGGCTTCTGCAACAGCAACTTACAAAGTGCAACGCGACGACGCTCACCGCCGGAAAGGTGGGTTACTGGAGTCTCCGGGGGTGGGCAGCGCAGTGCATCCATAGCCTGCTCGAGCTGGTTGTCTAGATCCCAGCCATCAGCCGCATCAATCTGCTCCTGAAGGGTTCCCATCTCCGCAAGCAATTTGTCGTAATCGGCATCAGGGTTTGCAAGCTCAGCTGAAATCTCGTTGAAGCGATCGAGCTTTCCCTTGAGCTCAGCGACACCTTCTTCGACGTTACCCAGAACTGTCTTCTCTTCGTTGAGCGGCGGCTCTTGAAGCAGAATCCCAACCGTAGAACCAGGGTTTAGCCGAGCTTCGCCGTTGGAGGGGGTATCAAGCCCAGCCATGATCTTCATCACCGATGACTTACCAGCACCGTTAGGCCCTACAACACCAATCTTGGCGCCTGGATAAAAGGCCAGCGTGACATCGTCAAGAATGACCTTGTCGCCATGCGCTTTGCGCGCTTTGATCATCTGGTAGATAAATTCAGCCAATTTAGTTCCTCCGAAAAGACGCGAAAATCCCTCTTCGCCAATGCTTGGAAAGCTTATCCGAGTCGGAACTCGGTCACTGGATGGCGAAGAGGGATTTGCGTTGCGCAGCGGGCGGGCTTGGGGGTCGTAACCGCTGCGACTTCTACTGGGTCTAGGCGGGCTGCAATTCTCGCTCTAGCTCTTCGTCTTCCTCGAGTTCTTCATCGGGGCGAATTACGGTCCGCTGCAGGCTACCAATGCCAAAGACCAAATCCAGGCCGATCGCATCGGCATCAATCTCAACGCTCGTGCCTGTTCTCTCGCCATTGTCCCAATCACGAATCTTGAGTTTTCCGGCTACCAGCACTCGATCTCCTTTACTCAAGGACTGAGCGCAGTTTGTTGCAAGCTGACGAAAGGCGATAACCGTGTACCAGTTGGTCACAGAACTAACCCACTCGGATTTTGCCCTGTCGAAATAACGCGAATTCGCCGCTAGGCGGAAAGAGGTCACGGGGAGACCGTCTTTGGTGGTAGAGACCCTTGGGTCGGTTGCGATGAGTCCTGTGACTGAGACTTGCTCTGACATGTTTTGCCTTTCTGGGATAGTTGCCCCAGTTTGGCAATTTGAGATTGGTCGCAAAAGACACCAATGGTTAGCTGTGGATAACTTGACCCAAACTGTCCATGCTCACTTCAGCAGATGTGTGAACTTTGCTCTAACTTTCGCAACCTTCGGCGCAACAACAGCTAGGCAGTAACCCTGATTTGGGTTCTTGGCAAAGAAGTCTTGGTGGTATTCCTCTGCCCGAAAGAACTCACCCAGCTCAGTAACCTCAGTGACAATTGAATCTCCCCAAACGGCTTTTGCTCGCTCAATGGCCTGTTCAAAAACTTCTTTTTGGCCAGGAGTGAAAAACATGGAACTTCGGTACTGAGTCCCAATGTCATTTCCCTGGCGATTTAGTTGGGTTGGATCGTGAAGAGTGAAGAAGATGTCGAGAATCTGGTCTTCGGTTATCTGGGAGGGGTCAAAATCAATGCTGACAACCTCTGCATGGCCGGTGTTGCCATCGCATACCTGTTCATAAGTTGGGTTCTCCTTGTGACCTCCGGTGTAACCGCAGGTGACATCAGAAATGCCAACGAATTGAGAGTATGCGGAGTCCAGGCACCAAAAACACCCACCGCCAAGCACGAAAGTAGTCATGAGGAAACTAAACTCCAGTTCTGGCAAATCGCTTCCTAGAAGCTGATTTTTTTCCTGCCAAGTGAGGCAACCAATGACGAATCACAGAATACCGACCCTCGGAGTATTGCTGGCTCTTGCAGCTGCATTGCTTTTTGGACTTAATGCCTCGACCACGAAAGTCATCATCCAGTCGGGAATGACCGCAGAACAAGTGGTGTTCATTCGGTCGCTTTTCTCAGCCGTAATCGCTTTGATTTGGGCATTGATAGCCAATAGGGGCGCTCTCAGGCTTGAAAAACGGATGATCCCGAGGTTACTGCTTCTGGGAGTGGTCGGCGTTGGCGGTTTGCAGTGGACCTATTCGCTCGCAGTGGTAATGCTCCCGGTTGGAATCGCGCTATTGATTGAATACACCGCAGTGCTGTGGGTGCCACTAATTTTGATGCTTTTCTTTTCGGAATCAATCAAGCGTCAAATCTGGTTGGGCGCTGCTTTGGTGCTGGGTGGCCTTGCCATAGTTGGCCAGGTTTGGGATAGCTCGCTCGACCCGGTTGGAGTCTTCTGGGCCTTCGCGGCCGCTGCATCACTAACCGTCTACTTCATTTTGGGTCAAAGGGTACAGCTGACTCTGCCCACCAATGTCACCATGTTCTACGGTATGAGCATCTCAGCGGTGCTGTTTTTCTTTGCCTCTGATTGGGGAAGCTTCGACTTTGGACGCTTGGCCGAACCGCAAAATCTCATGGGCAATCTCTCAAGCTATGAGCTGCCGCTCTGGGTTGCACTGATTTGGCTGGGTATCTTTGGTTCCTTTTTGCCGATGGCCTTTAGCTATCTTGCGCTTCGACACCTGAGTGCAACCATTGTCGGGATCATTGCAACCAGCGAAACCGTGCTCGCGTTCTTCTTCGCTTTGCTGTGGCTGAATGAAGTCATTACCGTCGTTCAAGCCCTCGGCGGTATCGTTGTGGTGATTGGAATTTTGATAGCGCAAACGGCGCGGAATCAATCTCAAGTAAAGGCAGTTGATTAGAGCATGGCATCGATTGAGCTCACCCTAGAAACATTTGAAGACACCATCAAGCAAGATGGCATCACCCTTGTTGACTTCTGGGCTGAGTGGTGTGGTCCCTGCCGATCCTTCGGGCCTATCTTTGAAAAAGCCTCGGATGCACACCCTGAGATACGTTTTGGCAAGGTGGACACAGAGGCTCAACAGGAGCTTGCCGGTATGGCCGGAATTACCTCAATCCCTACACTCATGATTTTCCGCGACGGGATCTTGTTGTTTAACCAGGCAGGTGCACTTCCAGGACCGGCCCTTGAGGACATCATCGGCAAAGTTGAGGCTTTGAACATGGATGAAGTCCGTGCAGAAATAGCCAAACAGCAGAGCTAAGAAACGGCCCCAATTGCGCAACAACTCGCTGGCGATGCTTGCCACCATAACGGGGATAGGCATTTTGGCCTGGTGGGTTGGTTTCTTTGATCCAACAACCTGCACCCCAGATGCGCAGCAAGCCGGATGGACTAGCTGCGAATCGATTGCAGCCGAACGAACTGTCGCACTCTGGGTTCTTATTGGCGTGACAATTGCCGCCATCACCATCACCTTGGTGCGAGGGCGGAAGAAAAAGCGCTAAATCAGCTCCGCGGGATCCTGGAATGCATACTCAGGGAAGGCTTGCGCGACTCCATGATTGGCAATGACGCCCGCGTGAGCATTTAGCCCCTGCAATAGAGCTGAGTCCTGAGCTAGTGCGGCTCGCCAGCCTTTTGACGCAATCGCAATCACGTATGGAAGGGTCGCATTGGTCAGGGCTCGAGTTGAGGTAGCGGGAACCGCTCCTGGCATGTTCGCCACACAGTAGTAGGTGGTGTTGTGAACAGCGAAGGTTGGGTTGTCGTGAGTGGTCGGGCGAGAGTGCTCGAAGCAACCGCCTTGATCAATTGCGATGTCCACCAAGACAGCACCTGGCTTCATTCCTGCAACCATCGCGTCAGTGACTAGCTTTGGTGCCTTTTCACCAGGAATTAGAACCGAGCCGATCACTAGGTCAGCATCTCGCAATTCGTTTGCAATCTCGTATGAGGTCGAGACCCGGGTCTTCACGCCTCCTTGGAATCGGGCGTCGATCTCGCGAAGTCTCGGTATAGAGAGATCAATGATTGTGACATCAGCACCCATGCCATGGGCAACAACGGCGGCCTCTGTGCCAGCAACTCCACCACCAATGATTACCACTTTCGCCTTGGGTGTTCCTGGCACTCCCCCCATGAGCACACCTGCTCCGCCATTGGTTTTCATGAGTTGGTAGGCACCGATCTGAGCCGAAAGTCTGCCAGCAACCTCACTCATTGGGTGCAGAAGTGGCAAGCTGCGATTTGGCAGCTGAACAGTTTCGTAAGCAATTGCGGTGGTCTTGGAGGAAACAATCGCCTGAGTGCATTCTTTGGAGGCGGCAAGGTGCAGGTATGTGAAGAGAACCTGACCCTCTCGCATCAAGGGGTATTCCTGAGCAATCGGCTCTTTGACTTTGACAATCAACTCTGCTTCAGCCCAAACCGACTTCGCGTCACTTGCTAGCCTCGCACCGGCGGTGAGGTAATCCTGATCGGAGAAACCAGATCCGACTCCGGCACCAGACTGAATAAGAACACTGTGGCCACGAGACACAAGCTCATGGACACCTGCCGGTGTCATCGCTACCCTGTTCTCGTTGTTCTTGATCTCTGTCGGAACACCAACCAGCATGTCTATCTCCCTAACTAGGCTTGCTTGATTGTTGCAAATTGTTCGAAAATCCAATTTCAGATTGTATATTCATTACGAAATCCATCAATTTTCGAATTTTTTGCAAGCAAATGGGGGTATTTGGTCGTGCAGTCGAAGAATATTCAGTTTCCAGAGCTCGACGAAACAGATCTGGCACTCCTTGCCGAGCTTGGACAAAACGGTCGAATGTCT
>CAYTOH010000065.1:0-5763 GCA_964439375.1 uncultured Aquiluna sp. | reverse complement strand
CCTCAGAATCCTTAGCCGCATCAATCTCCGTGATATCAATTCCGCGCACTCTTGGATCCGCTGCAAGCAGTCTTGCAGCTTGGCGGATTTCGTAGGCACTAATTCCACCTGGAGCTGCTGCCGGACAAGCTGGAACAACGCTTCGGTCGCAGACATCCACATCAAGGTCGACATGCACGGGGCCGTGGGACCCGGCAATTCTCAATGCAATGAAACAGGCTTCGGTTATGCCGATCTGCTCAAGTGTGCTGCGAGAAATGACGGTGATTCCAAGCTCTGACGCGAGCTTGGCGTAGTCAGGGGAGTTCGAGAAATCGTTGATGCCTATCTGAACAACCCTTTTGGGATCCAACCCGGCTTCAATAAGTCGCCTCACCGGAGAGCCGTTAGAGACTCCATCGCGGAGGTCGTGGTGAGCATCGAGAGTGATCAGCCCTGCTGTTTCTAGCTCCGTTCCAACAACACCCAGTGCAACGGCGTAGGTGATTGAGTTATCGCCGCCGAGTGCGATGGTTAGGTCTTTGTTTGCGGCCCGAATCCTGCTTGTGGTTTCGGCCTCATTCTCGTCTGGGTTTGGGACTTCTCCCAGGTCTTGAATTGAAAGCCCACTTAGGTCTTGGCCAGTTGTATAGCTAAAGGTTGAGTAGCGAGTAAGTGCCTCGCGGATTGCCCTAGGAGTGAGGTTCGCACTGGTTTGTGAGATAGAGGTTTTGTGAGCTGGAACATCGATGATGCCAACCGCTGACTCTTGATTAGAAATCAGAGTGCTGGCTCTTTGCCACTTGGGATCATCAGCCATGGTGACCAAACTTTCTGGATAGCTCGCCGGCCGCCTTGGTGAGCGCCTTCGCTAACTGCTTCAACTGTAGCTTTTCTAGTTCGGTTGACTGCAGGGTTATCGCAAGACCTGCGATTGGGTGACCCAGGTTGTCTTCAATTGCTACTCCAACCGATGCGTAGCCCATGGTTACTTCATCGACTTCGAGCGCAAAGCCCTGCACTCGCTCCTCAGCCAAAAGTGATTCAAGCTGGCTGAGGGTGTTAGGTCCAATGCCAGTTCTATTACTCAGCTCTCTGCCTCTGAATGAGGCGGCTAGTTGCTTGGAGCTGAGTTTTGCTAGCATCGAGCGCCCTGAGGCGGTTAGGTGTGCGGGGAGCCTAACTCCAACATCAGTCACAAGTTTCAAGCTTCGGGCAGGCCTCTGTTCAATCAGGTAGAGAACGTCTGAGCCATCCAAAACCCCAAGGTGGCCAACCACATTGGTTATCACCGAAAGCTCATTTACTAGCTTTTCCAACACAGGTCTGGTCATCCGCTCAAGCGGCTCATGCCTTCGATAAGCACTACCTAGTTCCCAGGCCGCTAGGCCCAACCCCCATCTGCTTTGGTCTTCGTAGTGGATTGCAAAATCTTGATCTTTGAGAACTTCAAGCAGCTGATAAACAGATGATCTCGGGATCCCAAGTCTTTGGGCCAGCCGGTTTGCAGTTGTCGGTTGCGGCGACTCGGCCAAGAGCTTGAGTAGCTCAAGAGTTCTTAGCGCTGCAGGCACCTTTGTCATGAGGTAAGTATGTCTGAGATTTCAGACAGCAGCTATCTCCAAGTGCTTGTTGCTGTCGGTGGGTTGATGTGGAATTTAGCCATGAACGCAATGACGCGCACCCTAAAGGCAGCCACCGGCTCAACCCTGACCGCACAAGGTTGGCAGCAAGAAGCAGCTATCCGAATGCTGCACAACAACCTCGACCCATCTGTTGCCGAGCACCCTGAAGAGCTCATTGTTTATGGCGGCAACGGCAAGGCTGCTCGTAACTGGGATTCCTTTGATGCTCTAGTCAAAACTCTTACTCACCTAAAGAACGACGAGACCATGTTGGTTCAGTCCGGAAAACCAGTTGGTGTTTTCCAGACCCACGAGTGGGCTCCGCGCGTTTTGCTTGCAAACTCGAACCTGGTTGGCGACTGGGCCACTTGGCCCGAGTTCAGAAGATTAGAAAAGCTTGGACTCACGATGTATGGGCAAATGACCGCTGGGTCATGGATCTACATCGGAACCCAGGGCATTTTGCAGGGGACCTACGAAACATTTGCTGCCGTTGCCAATAAGAGATTTGGTGGAACTCTCGCTGGAACCCTTACCCTCACCGGTGGTTGCGGTGGCATGGGCGGCGCTCAGCCCCTAGCGGTGACCATGAACGAGGGCACCTGCTTGATTGTCGACATCGATGAGTCCAGACTGCGCAAGCGCATTGAAACTCGTTACCTAGATGAGATTGCCGACAACCTAGACGATGCGATTGAGCGAGTTGTCCGTTACAAGAGTCAGCGCAAGGCAATCTCGGTCGGAGTTGTAGGGAACGCTGCAACCATCTTCCCTGAGCTACTAAAGCGCGATGTTCCAATCGACATTGTTACCGACCAGACCTCCGCTCACGACCCGATGTATTACATCCCAGAAGGCGTGAGCGTGGAGGACGCTCGCGAGTATGCAGCGAGCAATCCAAAAGAGTTCTCAGACCGAGCTAAGGCTTCGATGGCTAAGCACGTTGAGGCAATGGTTGGCTTCATGGCGAAAGGCGCTGAAGTCTTCGACTACGGCAATTCAATTCGAGACGAAGCTCGCCAGGGCGGATTTGCTGACGCCTTCAAATTCCCTGGTTTCATCCCCGCCTATATCCGCCCACTGTTCTGCGAGGGCAAGGGCCCATTCCGATGGGTTGCACTTTCAGGAGACAAGAAAGACATCTACCGCACAGATCAGGCAGTGCTCGAACTCTTCCCTGAAAACGAGCACCTGCGCCGCTGGATCAAACTGGCTCAGGAGAGAGTTGAGTTCCAAGGCCTTCCTGCCAGAATCTGTTGGCTCGGTTACGGGGAGCGCGACAAGGCCGGTGCAGTATTCAATGACTTGGTCAAAAAGGGAGAGGTGTCCGCTCCGATTGTTATCGGTCGCGACCACCTCGACTGCGGCTCCGTAGCTTCCCCTTATCGCGAGTCTGAGTCAATGCTGGATGGCTCCGATGCGATTGCAGATTGGCCGCTTCTAAACGCCATGGTGAACATCGCATCGGGAGCATCCTGGGTTTCGATTCACCACGGAGGTGGTGTTGGCATGGGTCGCTCCATCCACGCAGGTCAGGTATCGGTTGCAGATGGCACCGACTTGGCTGCTCAAAAGTTGCAGCGAGTTCTCACCAACGATCCGGGCATGGGAGTGATTCGACACGCGGATGCCGGCTACCCAGAAGCTCAGGATGTTGCTCGGCACAAGCATGTTCACGTCCCAATGCTCGACACCGAATAAATGTCTCAGCTAGTCACAAACATCGCATCCCTGACTCTGCCAGGGTCTAAGTTTGGGGATGTCCAGATTCTAGAAGATGCAGCGTTTGTCATCGAGTCTGGGCTCATCACTTGGATTGGCAGTGCCTCAAGTGCACCAGCCTGCGATGAGGTTTTGAATGTTTCGGGCAGAGCGGTTATCCCAGGTTTTGTCGACTCGCACGCCCACCTCGTCTTTGATGGCGACAGGGCAGCGGAGTTCTCGGCTCGAATGTCGGGAGAAACGTATTCCGCGGGAGGCATAAAGACAACCGTTGCTGCAACTAGGGCTGCGGGTGAAGCAAAGCTGAGATCGAATCTAAAGAAGTTAGTTGCAGAACTTCACTCAAGCGGCATTACCCACTTCGAAGCCAAGAGTGGTTACGGGCTTGACCTCGAGACTGAAGTTTTGTCTTTGAAGCTGTCTCGAGAATTCACCAACGATGTCACCTACCTTGGGGCTCACGTTGTCCCGGCCGGAGTGGATCGCGATGAGTATGTAGCGCTTGTGAAAGGTGCGATGCTCCAGGGAGCTCTTCCTTACGCAAAGTGGATTGATGTCTTTTGTGATCGGGGAGCATTCACCCTTGAAGAAACTAGAGAGATTCTGTCGGCCGGGGTGAAGGCTGGGCTACTACCCAGGCTTCATGCAAATCAGCTAGAGAACCTTGGTGCCATAGAGCTAGCGGTTGAGTTTGACTGCGCATCGGTTGATCATTGCACCCACCTAAGTGATAGCGACATCGAGTTATTGGCTAGTAGTAACACCACTGCGACATTGCTTCCGGGTGCTGAGTTCTCTACTCGCAGCCCATATCCAGATGCCAAACGCTTGGTTGCAGCGGGTGTCGATATTGCAATCGCCACCGATTGCAATCCAGGCTCCAGCTACACAACCTCAATGCCATTTTGTATTGCGGTTGCAGTACGCGAAATGGGCCTTACTGTTCCTCAGGCTTTATGGGCTGCAACCAGAGGTGGAGCGAAAGCATTGCGTAACGACATGGGTCGAATTGAGGTTGGTGCACGCGCTGACTTTGCGATTTTAGATGCGCCTAGTTTTGAACACCTCGCCTACCGCCCAGGTGTTCAGCTGGTCGATGCAACTTATGTTGCAGGCCAAAAGGTTTTTGGAAGGGAAGCAAATTGAAGGTAGTTATCTCCACATCGGGCATGACATTTGATGATGTCATTGCAATCTCGAGGCGTAATGCGCAGATCGAGATTTCGCATGAGTCGCTCGATGCCATGGCCAAAACCCGCGAGCACATTGAACGTTTGGCAGCTTCTGAAACTCCGGTGTATGGCATCTCTACCGGCTTTGGTGCATTGGCTCAACGTCACATTCCAACTCAAGACCGCGTGCAATTGCAGAAGTCTTTGATTCGATCCCATGCCGCAGGTATGGGTGACCCGGTCGAGCGTGAGGTGGTGCGTGCACTTATGGCGCTGCGCCTAAGGACTATGTGCTCTGGCAAAACTGGTGTTCGTCCGATAGTCGCGACCACCTATGCCGCAATCTTGAATGCTGGCATTACCCCGAAGGTTTTGGAGTATGGCTCCTTGGGTTGCTCGGGGGACTTGGCTCCGCTAAGCCACTGCGCATTGACATTGATGGGCGAGGGCCGGGCCTATGGACCAGACGGAGGCGAGCGATCCTCTGCAGAGCTTTTGGCAGAGGCTGGAATTGAACCGGTTGAACTTCGCGAGAAGGAGGGCCTCGCTCTAATCAACGGAACCGATGGCATGCTGGGCATGTTGATTCTCGCGTTGCGTGATCTCGACACGCTCATGGATCAGGCGGACGTAATCGCCGCCATGAGCGTTGAGGGCCAGATGGGAACCGACCAAGTGTTCCGGGCTGAATTGCATGAAGATCTTCGTCCACACCCTGGCCAAGCGACCAGTGCCGCAAACATGTTCGCAGCCCTACAGGGGAGCGAAATAGTTTCCTCCCACCGTCATGGCGACGGTGTTGTTCAGGACGCATACTCACTTCGCTGCGCGCCCCAGGTTGCTGGAGCTGCGCGCGACACCATTGAGCACGCCCTAATGGTTGCGCGTCGTGAACTTGCCGCAGTGATTGATAACCCAGTTGTGCTGGCAAACGGCGAGGTCACCTCAAACGGCAACTTCCATGGAGCACCGGTTGCAATGGTTTTGGACTTTTTGGCAATTGCAGTTGCTGATGTTGGTTCAATTTCGGAGCGCAGAACAGACCGATTCTTGGATGTGGCTCGCAACCGAGGACTACCACCATTTTTGGCGCACGATGCTGGTGTCGACTCGGGATTGATGATTGCCCAGTACACCCAGGCTGCGATGGTGAGCGAGAACAAGCGGCTTGCTAATCCAGCAAGCGTTGACTCGATTCCATCGAGTGCCATGCAGGAGGATCACGTTTCAATGGGTTGGCATGCGGGGCGCAAGCTTCGCAAGGC
>CAYTOH010000064.1:0-5815 GCA_964439375.1 uncultured Aquiluna sp. | reverse complement strand
ACCGGAGCCACGGGCCCAATCGGTGCTACCGGAGCCACGGGCCCAACGGGTGCGCCCGGCCCAACTGGCGCTAGTGGTCCCGCAGGTGCGACCGGTACCACGGGAGCACAAGGTGAACCTGGCACCTCATCAGGGCTCTCAATTGGAAGCCCATGCTCAGTAGCGGACAGCCACGGTGTACACACGGGAGTAATTGCGTGGGCCAGAAATGGAGCCAATATCCAACTTCAGTGCATGGTCGAGTAGCGATACTCCAACTTCACTAGCTCCGGCCACCCCCCCCCGGCCGGAGCTAGTGTCATGGCTGGGGTGCAAATTTGCAGAAAGCCGGGGAAGCTACCTGCCCAAAAGAGTGCGTTTGGGGAAACCCGTGCAGCAGAAAATCTGTGCCTGGTCACAAGGTCCCAGTGCCTAGCGTTTTTCAAAACTCCTAAAAACTGAATTGTTTTTTGGGTTTTGCTCTGACATGATGTTGCTTCAACTATTAGTTATTGGGGTGACCACAGCAATACCTTGGAAATTTTCCTATTGCTCTTTCTCATACTTGTAAACGGCCTGTTAGCAATGTCTGAGGTGTCACTTCTCACCTCCAAGCGCGCCAAGCTCAATGCACTGGTTTCCCAGGGCAAGAAGTCGGCTGGACTGGCGCTGAAGATCATTGAAAACCCGACTGCCTTTTTGTCGACCATCCAGATTGGTATCACTTCCATTGGTCTGGCCAGCGGTATCGTCGGTGAAGCCATCTTTGCCGCTCCGCTATCGCTTAGCCTGCAATCACTGGGAATGCTTGACACGGTCGCTGACCCACTAGCGACAGTTCTAGTGGTTTTAGTTGTTACCTACGTGTCAATCACCATCGGGGAGCTAGTTCCTAAGCGCATTGGCCAGTCCAAGCCGGAGGCAATTGCCTCGGTGGTGGCTGCTCCCATGTTGCTCTTGGCGAATGTCACCAAGCCTTTTGTTGTACTTCTGAGCGTTACCACCAACGCACTACTTCGAATCTTTGGTATTGGTCGCCACCAAGAGGCCACCGTCACCGAGGATGAAATCGAAGCCATTCTTGAAGAGGGCTCCGTCGCCGGACTCATCGAAGCTCAAGAGCGCGAGATGGTGAAGAACGTCTTTAGGCTCGACGACCGCCAGCTGGGATCCCTCATGGTCCCTCGCTCAGACATTATCTTTGTTGACAAAAATGATCCGGACGACGTCAACCTTGACGTTATTGCCGATGGCGGCATGTCCAGAATCCCTGTTTGTGATGGAGATCTTGACCAAATCATTGGGATCATGAATTCCAAGAGCGCCTTAGGGGCGGTCGCCAGAGGCGGGAAGCTGAACCTTACCGAGAACCTAGAGCCTGCACTGTTTGTCCCAGAGACCCTTACCGGAATGGATCTGCTTGACCAGTTCAAGGTCACCAAGTCTCAAATCGCCTTCGTTGTTGATGAATACGGTGAACTGGAGGGCCTAGTCACCCTTCAGGACATTCTTGATGCGCTTATTGGTGAAATGGCTCCGTTTGACGACGAAAGCCAGGCAGCTGTTCAGCGCGATGACGGCTCTTGGCTACTTGACGGCTCAATTCCAATTCCAGAACTCAAGGACTGCTTGGCACTCGAGGCCGTTCCTGAAGAGGACAAGGGTAAGTATCACACCCTCAGTGGACTGATCCTTCTGATTCTTGAGCGCATGCCAAACCCCGGTGACTCGGTTACCTGGGAGTCATGGAAGCTTGAAGTTGTTGACATGGACGGTAAGCGCATCGACAAGGTACTTGCCAAGCGCATCGAAACGCACACCGAGCTCTAGAAGCTAGGCTGCCTGCTGGTAGCGCAGAAACTCTTGCCACTGAGGTTCTTCGCGCTCGGCTCCCTGAACTGTCCAAATGACCCCAGAAGGCATCTTGGGCGTGATTTGAAGCTCCCAACCCATCTCCGCCGGAGTCTTGTCGCTCTTTAGGTTGTTGCATCTCAGGCAACAGGCAACCAAGTTCTCCCAACTATCGGCGCCACCCCGAGACTTGGGAAGCACGTGGTCGATGGTGTTAGCACTCTTCCCGCAGTAACCACACCGATGGTTGTCCCTGCGAAGCACTCCCCTGCGACTAACGGGAATCTTCTTGGCATTTGGAATTCGCACATAGCGCTGCAGCAAAATTACGGTGGGTAGCTCGTATTCAAAGCTCGCACTGCGCACCCGCTGCGTCTGAGCACCGGCCAGGATTGTGGCCTTTTGGTTTAGAACCAGAATCAACGCCCTCTTGAATGAGACAACCGCCAGCGGCTCATAGCCAGCGTTTAGAACGAGTGTGCGCAAAGTCTTCTCCTTAGCGAAATCTCCCGCGCGGCTCGCAGGATTTCTTGAAGACCTCCGGAAATAAA
Source organism: uncultured Aquiluna sp. (assembly GCA_964439375.1). GTDB lineage: Bacteria > Actinomycetota > Actinomycetes > Actinomycetales > Microbacteriaceae > Aquiluna. The sequence goes on along the minus strand of CAYTOH010000064.1, from coordinate 3,434 downwards.
AAACGCGCTGCACAAAGCAGCGCGCGAGAGACTCCCGAGGGTTATTGAGGGGTGGCAGTGCAGATGGATCCAGTTGCCCAGCTTGGATTGCTTTCTGGCTGGCATCTTCACTCCTTCCACAATGACCAAGGTCAACATTTGTATGCAGAGTAAGACGCCCTGACGGTATTTCTTGGTAAAGAAACGCAAGGATTTTTTGAATAGTTACCCAACAATGTCCACAAGGCGAACCATGTGGAAGCGGGTGATGCCAATTGGAGCGAGCTTGACTCGGTCACCAGGCTGTGGGGCATGGTAGTAATTTCCATTCCCCGCGTAGATTCCATTGTGGCTGTAGTCGTTGAAGACAACAATGTCTCCCGGAACAGCCTCAGAAATCGGAATCCGCTTGGCAAGCTTTGCTTGCTGGTAAACGCTGTGTGGTAGCTGAATCCCGAACTGGGAGTAGACAAAGAGAACTAGTCCGGAGCAGTCAAGGCCAGCCGGGGTTTCGCCACCAAAGACATACGGTGTTCCCACTAGCTCAGCGGTTGCCTTCATGATGTTGCCGCTCGTAACTGCGGTGAAACGAGGTTTTACCCAGTAGTCCTCTGCAAGGGGTCCGTTGTAGACCCTAGATCGAGGCCTGGTTACTTGGAACTCTGAAGCCTCTGCTTCCGAGAACTCGCCTCGCGTGAAGTCGACAGCGTCTGAATCAAAAAGTGCGAGCTGCAGGGTCTGACCCGATACCTGCATGTTCGTGTCGCGAGCCAAGCCTGAGAGCGCGGTTGTCTCAGGGTCGAATCCGTAGGAGGGAAGAGCGCTGGTTGCGAAGAGACCAATTGCCGCAGACATAGTAACCATGGTGCGCAAAGAAGTGCGCTCTGCGCGCCTCTTGGTCTTTACTCGCGCCCGCCTAGCGGCTTTACGCGATTGCTGATGGTCAGCAATTTGGGTCAAGAGAAATCCTCCGATTGAGTCTTTGGAACTTCCGTGGCGAAAGTATAGCTCAGGCTTCTGAGTGGCTTACAAAAATGTGACTGGCGATTGCGACATCCAAAGTTAGGCCTTCATCGCTTCCCTCGGCTGCTAGAAACCAAGATCCGCCCGTTTCGACGCGTACCTTCGCCCCAGGGATTAGGCCCAACTCTCTGAGCTGCCTTAGCAAAACAACATCCAACTGAACGGGCTCTCCAATTCGAGCGAGGGTGTAGCTGCCACTCTCGCTCTCTGCCACTGAGGTAACAAAGGTTGGGCTTGGAGCAGCTAGCCCAAGAAGCTCTAGTCCTGGAACCGGCATGCCATAAGGAGAGGTTGTTGGGTCGGAAAGTAAGTCGATGAGTTTTCGCTCCACCTGCTCACTCATAACGTGCTCCCAGCGGCAGGCCTCTTCGTGAACCAACTCCCAATCCAGACCAATAACTTCCAGAAGCAACCGTTCTGCCAGTCGATGCTTTCGCATTACCTCGATGGCTGTGAGCCTTCCCTCGTCAGTGAACTCAAGCTGGCGATCATCCCCAAGGTGCAAAAGCCCGTCTCGCTCCATGCGAGCAACAGTCTGGGAGACCGTGGGGCCGGAGTGATCCAAGCGCTCTGCAATTCGAGCGCGCATCGGGGTAATGCCTTCTTCCTCAAGCTCCAATATGGCCTTGAGATACATTTCGGTTGTGTCAATTAGGTCTGTCACAAAGCCAGACTAATGGGGCGCTGGCTAAACTTGCGCACATGGCCAACATCATCATCGACCCCAAGCTCCTACCCAAGGACGGAAGATTCGGTTGCGGCCCCTCTAGAACCAGAGCTGAGCAGCTATCTAGCTTTGTCACCCACGGTGCATCCCTAATGGGGACCAGCCACCGTCAAGCTCCAATCAAGAACATGGTCGGTGAGATTCGCTCCGGGCTACTGGAGCTGTTTCGCGCCCCTGAGGGCTACGAGGTGATTCTTGGGAATGGCGGCTCAACGGCTTTTTGGGATGCAGCGGCATTCTCGCTAGCGCTCGAAAAAGCCCAAGCCCTAGTTCACGGCGAATTTGGCTCTAAGTTTGCAAGCGCACTCGCGGCCCCTTGGCTCAAGGCTCCGACCGTGATTAAGGCTGAGCCGGGCGCGAGATCGGAGCTTTTTTTCGAGCAAGGTGTTGACCTTTATGTCTATCCTCACAACGAAACCTCGACCGGAGTAATCGCTCCAGTTAAGCGAGTTACTGGCGCAGGCGACGCGCTTATGCTGACTGATGCGACAAGTGCGGCCGGTGGAGTCGACTTTGACCTTGCCGAGACTGATGTTTATTACTTTGCCCCGCAGAAAAACTTTGCGTCCGATGGTGGCTTGTGGGTAGCTCTGGTATCTCCCAAGGCCGTTGCCCGGATTGAGCAAATAGCCTCGAGCGGCAGATATATTCCAGAGTTTCTGAGCCTGAAGGTAGCACTGGATAACTCGAGGCTGAACCAAACCTTGAATACTCCCGCGATTGCAACTCTCTTCCTATTCAACGAGCAGATCAAGTGGATAAATGCGGCGGGCGGTTTGAAGTGGGCTGCGGAGCGAACCAAGGAATCGTCTGACCTGATTTACCAATGGGCAGAGCAGAGCCCCAAAGCGACCCCGTTTGTGAAGGACCCTGCGCATCGCTCTCAGGTCGTCGTCACGATTGATTTTGATGAGTCCGTTGATGCAGCGCTGGTGGCGAAGATTCTTCGCGAAAACGGCATTGTGGACACCGACCCGTATCGCAAACTTGGCAGAAATCAGCTCCGAATCGCGACTTTCGTCGCAACCGAGCCAAGCGATGTGGCTGCATTATTGAAGTGCATCGACTACGTTCTGGAGCGTATCTAGTGAAGATTTACATCAAGCCAAAACACCGAAAAGAGCAGCCCGAGGTCGCTCAAGTCGACAGCAGGAAAGTTGTGCTATTCGGCACCATCGGTTGGGGCATCGCCCTGGTCATCCTCGGCGCGTTTTATCCTGCGCTGGCGGACGCGGGCCTTGGCTGGTGGCTTCACACTGCCATGGTCGGAGTCAGTCTGGGTCTGATCGGCTTCACCATGATCCCCAAACGCTGAGGTCAGCTCCCTAATCATTTCGTCGGCCTCGGCATCATTCTTGGCCTTGCCCGACTCCTTGAGCTGACGCTTAAATTCGGCTAAACGCTCGGCCCATGGCACCCAAGGGGGTGCAAGGAGTGCTCCCTCACCAGCAAGCAGATTAACCTCAGAAATCGTTGCCTCTTTGCGCTTATCTACCTGTGTGAAAACAACGGACCAGTACCAGTTCTGATAACCACGTTGCGTGCAGTTGAAACGAACTTCGGTCGCGTTTTTTGCAATCTCGGACTCACCCAAGAATTCGCCAACCGAACCGGGGTCGGCGGTCTGGGTTAGTAGCTCTAGTGCTACGGCCTGCTTATCCTTCAAGCACTTCAGCCACCTTGCGCAATAGCTGAGCTACCTTCT
>CAYTOH010000063.1:0-5869 GCA_964439375.1 uncultured Aquiluna sp. | reverse complement strand
GGAAGAGCATCCCACTGAGACTGTAGAGACTCAAGAATGCTGTCGGTGCTCGAAGGGTCCTTGAACCAGCTCTGGAACGCTGGGCCAACGATTGGGCCAGCGAAGTCAGGGCGGGTGTCGCGGTCTAGGAACTGAGTGATGTACTTCGCCTCGTTCATAACAGCTAGCTGCTGCAGCTGGAATGCGTCGTAGGTTGAAGTGTCCTGGCCCTTGTTTGCAGAGGTCATTGGGATACCGGTGTCAAGCATTGCCTGGACACCCTCCATGTCACCTGCGAACTTAGCTAGGTCCTTACCACCGGCGTTGTTTGCACCGTTCTTTGCAACACAGAAGCCATCGATAGGTGCATCGATTGTGTCGCGGCCGTGCTCTGGGTTCATCTCAGGCCATGGGACGATCCATAGGTCGTCGTAGTCTTCCTGGCTCTGCTCCTTGAAGTTAGCGCCGAACCATGAACCGTTGAAGAAGAATCCAGCCTGCTTCTGGAGCAGAAGCTGCATTGCGCCATCCCACTCAAGGTCAAGCACGTTGGTGTTCATGTATGGAAGTAGCATCTCCCAGTGACGGAAGACCTCCTTGACGCGGTCGTCGGTCCACTTCTCGCGACCTGCTAGTAGGTCAACGTGGAACTGGTAACCGTTTAGACGTGCGTTCAGGATGTCGAAGGTACCCATCGCTTCCCAGCCACCCTTGTCAGCGGAAGCTAGACCGATTAGGCCCTTACCCTTTAGCTCACCTAGTGCTGCTAGGAACTCGTCCCAGTTGGTGATGCTCTCAGGCTGAAGGCCAATCTCGGCCATCATGGACTTACGGAAGTGAAGACCCCATGGGTACCAGCTCTGAGGAACGAAGTACTGCTTGCCGTCTGAACCGGTTGCAGCGATCTTGTAGCTCTCGTTGTACTGGTCACCGATCTCGTTCCAAACGTCAGATAGGTCTACTAGTAGGCCCTGGTCTGCGAAGAACTGCATACGGAAACCGGCCATCCACTGGAAGCAGTCGTCTGGGGTTCCCTGTAGGTACTGAGAAAGGTTGTTCTGGAAAGCGTTTGACTCGGTTGCGTTGTAAGCAACCTCGTTGCCGGTCTTTGCAGTGTATGCAGCAATCAAACCCTGAAGCTGCTTGGTTGGTGACTCGTCAACAGTACGAGCACCAAATGAAAGTGGGCCTGCAGCGCTTGGGGCACAACCAGCAAGCATTGTGGCACCGGCAATACCGAGACCACCTGCTGCCGCACCCTTGAGAAGTAGGCGACGGTCAACTTCGTGACCTGCGATTTTGTTCAACATTGAACCTCCTAGAAGAAATGAACTCTTACCACCAGAGTAGACCCGAGATTGCCAATAATCCCGCTTTTCTCGTAACAAAATCATCACGACTAGACAAAAACGAAAGAAATCAATCAATAACGAACATATTGTGCCACTCCGAAAGCTGTCTTTTAGACTCCCCTCATGCAGCATTACGACGTTGTGATTGTGGGTGGTGGCCACAATGGCCTCACTGCCGCCGCTTATCTTGCAAAAGCCGGCAAATCCGTGCTGCTTCTCGAAAAACTCGACTACTTGGGCGGTGCAGCTACGTCGAGCTACACCTTCGAGGGCGTTTCAGCAAAACTCTCTCGCTACAGCTACCTGGTGAGCCTTTTACCTCAGCAGATAATCGATGACCTGGGGCTAGAGCTAAATCTGCTTCAGAGACGCTATTCCTCTTACACCCCTGTCCCAAATCAGACTAAGGGGTTACTAATTGACCGGCTGGATCAAGTCGCGACCAAGCGGTCTTTCGAAGCAGTAGGGGCCACAAAGGATTACGAAGCTTGGGCCGAGTTCTACGCGCGGACCGAGAAGATTGCCAGGACTCTTTTTCCGACCGTGCTAAAGCCTCTAATTAGAAGGTCCGAGGTCCGCGAGGTAATCGGTTCGGACTTTGAGCCTTTCTTTGAAAAACCAATCGGGGAAGAAATCGAGAAAGTGTTTGCCTCTGACGTGGTTCGTGGGGTGGTTCTTACCGATGCCCTGATCGGGACTTTTGCTTCAAACAAGGATCCGCAACTGGATGCCAATCGCTGTTTTTTGTATCACGTGATTGGTGGGGGAACAGGTGACTGGAATATTCCAGTCGGTGGCATGGGAGAGGTTTCAGGAGCTATCGCGAGCGCCGCGAAGAACTTCGGGGCAAAGTTGCTCAGCGGCGCGAACGTCAAATCAATCACTAGCTCGAAGCTAATTCAATTTGAGTACGAAGGTCGGCACCAAGAGGTAACTGCCGACTGGATTCTTTCTGGGGTTTCTCAAACCACCCTCGCAAAACTCACCGGTGAGCTTGAGCCTGAGCAGGTGCAGGGTGCTCAGGTCAAAGTCAATATTCTTCTGAAGCGCCTTCCAAGGCTCAAGGATGCAAGCGTGAGTCCGGAGGCAGGCTTTGGTGGAACGTTCCACATAAATGAAACTTACGAGCAGCTGCAAGCGGCTTACGTGGCTGCCTCCAGGGGAGAGATTCCCGATCCGCTACCCTGCGAGATTTACTGTCACACTCTCACCGACAACTCAATCTTGGGACCCGAATTGCAAGCAGAGGGGGCCCAAACACTCACGGTCTTCGCTCTCCACATGCCTCACTCGCTGACGAATCACTTTGACAATGGTGAGCTCAGGGCCAAGGCTCAGGCAGCAATTCTCAAGTCACTAAATTCAGTGTTAGCAGAACCCATTGAAGATTTGATCTACAGGACCCCAAGTGGCGCGCTGTGTATTGAGACCAAGACAACCCTTGATCTGCAGGATGCGCTCGGGCTGCCAGGAGGAAACATATTCCACTCGCCACTGTCTTGGCCATTTGCCGAAGACGATGAAGACCTGTCAACCCCCGCTAAGCGCTGGGGTGTTGACACGGGTCTAGCTGGAATTCTTTACTGCGGGTCCAGCGCTAAACGCGGTGGAGCGGTGAGCGGCATCGGTGGCCACAATGCCGCCATGGCAGTCTTAGAGAGCTAATCCCAGAGATCGTCCTGGGTCAAAAGTTCCCTAACCCTTGGAATGACCTTGGTTGCATAGAGTTCGATCGCGTGCATGAGCTTTGAATGAGGCATGGGGCCGTTTGCATATTTCAGGTCAAAGCGCGACGCACCAACCGCTCTTATTGCATAGGCAATCTTTTGAGCCACCGTCTCAGGTGAACCGACATACATCGAGCCGTGCTGAACTTCTTGGAGATAGTGGGCCTTCGTGGTTGGCCCCCAACCACGTTCCCGCCCGATCCGGCCAAACATCGCTTCATAGTGCGGCCACTGCTCCTCGATTGCCTGCTCATCCGTGTCTGCGATGTGACCTGGTGAGTGAATCGATACAGGGAGCTCGGGCTGGTCAAGCTTCGCAAGTGAGTCCCTGTAAAGCCTGGCGAATGGCGCAAATCTTGCAGGGTCGCCTCCAATGATTGCCAGGGCCATGGGGATTCCCAATCGGGCAGCCCTGATAACCGACTCAGGCGATCCGCCAACTCCAACTCGCAACGGAATCGCTCCACGCTCTGTCTTTGGATAGACCTCTTGGTTTTGCAATCCCGCTCGGGTTGTGCCAGACCAAGTAACAGGGCGCTCCTTTAATAGCTCAACTAGAAGCTCCAGCTTCTCCTCAAACAAGACGTGATACTCCGAAAGCTCGTAACCAAAGAGTGGGAAAGACTCGATGAACGAACCGCGACCAGCAGTAATTTCAGCCCGCCCGCTAGAGAGTGCATCGATGGTGGCAAATCTTTGATAAACCCGAACTGGATCCTCAGAGGATAAAACCGTTACTCCAGACCCGAGCTTGATGTTCTTGGTAACCGTGGCAATACCCGCCAAAACGGTGTCAGGTGCCGAGACGGCGAAGTCATCTCGGTGATGCTCTCCGATGTTAATTGAGTGGATGCCAAGCTCGTCGGCCAAGACCGCCTGATCGACCAAGTCTCTGATGACCTGGCCCGCTGATTTTGGAGTGCCCTGGTCATCCACGGACATGTCTCCAAAGGTGTCTAACCCAAACGTAACTTCGCTCATGGTTTTAGTCTAGGGGGTCTAGACAGACTTGCCAACTAGTTGGCGGCGGCTAACTGCCCGCAGGCCCCATCGATTTCTTTGCCCCTTGTATCGCGCAGGTTTGTCGGAATGCCCGCATCCTCAAGCGTGTCTAGGAAGAGGTTGATTTGCTCTTTAGTCGAAGAGGTCCAAACCGAACCAGGGGTTGGGTTGAGCGGGATTGGGTTCACGTGCACCCACCCCTTGCCGCGCTTATTGAGCTTGTCTGCCAAGAGCTGAGCTCTCCACGCGTGGTCGTTCATGTCCTTGATTAGCGCGTACTCGATTGAAACTCTGCGGCCGGTTTTGTCGTAGTAGGCCTTTGCGGCATCCAGGGCTTCGTCGACCTTCCACTTTGAGTTAACCGGGATTAGTTCATCCCTGAGCTCATCGTCTGGAGCGTGAAGCGAAAGAGCGAATGTGAGGGGCAAATCCTCGTCAGCAAGTTTTTCAATTCCTGGGACTAGGCCAACGGTTGAAACCGTTATTTGCCTGGCGCTCATGCCAAGACCATTTGGCTGGGATTCAACCATGGTTCGGATGGCGTGCATAACTTTTTGATAGTTCGCTAGTGGTTCGCCCATCCCCATAAAAACAATGTTGGTAACGCGCTCTTCATCATGCCTATTCGGGCCGAGTTCACCATTGCGAATCGCAAGGTTGGCCCTGACAATCTGATCAACAATTTCAGCGCTAGACATGTTTCGCGTAAGGCCTGCTTGACCGGTTGCACAGAACGGACAGTTCATGCCACACCCAGCCTGAGATGAAATGCAAAGGGTGATGCGGTTTGGGTAACGCATTAAGACTGACTCAACCAGCGCTCCATCGAATAGCCGCCATAGGAACTTGACGGTGTCGCCCTTATCCGTTTGTAGTCGCTTCACTTCTGTCAGTAGCGGAGGTAAAACCTGCTTGATCAAATCCTCACGACCTTCTTTTGGAAGGTCGGTCATCAGTTCTGGGTCTGAGGTGTAGTGCGAGAAATAGTGGGTCGAGATCTGTTTGGCTCTAAAGCCTGGAATGCCCAGTTCCTTGATGCGCTCGGTGCGCTCCTCAATGGTTAGGTCAGCTAGGTGAACAGGTGGCTTACCTCGCTTGACCTCATTGAATTGAAGTAGCGGCTTGCCGGTCTCGTCCTTGCGCTGAGTCCAGCCCTCGGTGCGGGGCTTGACCTGACGAATTTCTGACACTTGGACTCCTAAGACTCGATAAGTCTAGGTTGTGGCATCAAGCACCCAGTTCAGGCTGAGACCAAGGATCTTTTGGTCTGCAGTGATTAAGGTGAGGTTGTTTGATGCAGCCACCGACATTATTTGCCTATCAAATGGGTCTGGCACAGAGTCTGCGGAGAAGCGTCCAAATGCTTCAGCTGCATCAAGGTCAAAATTCAAAATTTGCAACCCGGTGTCGACCCAGGAGTCAACGACCCCGGTTGCGAGCTTGAGCTTTCCTATTGACTGCTTGAAGCTCAGCTCAGCCACGCTGGGTGTGCAAAAGAAGACATGGAAGCGCTCCATAATCCTCCTGGTCTCCCTACCCAATTTCTTTTGGTCAAGAGCAAGCCAAACCAGAACCTGAGTGTCGAGCAGATACCCCCTACTCATCTTCCCAATCCGAATATTTCAAATTCGCCAAGATCTGTTCGTCAATTTCTTCCCAGGTCTGATCCGTTGTCATTTGAATTAGACCTTCAAGCTTCGATAAGTCCCTTGGTGGCCTGACGGTTTCTTCAATTAGAACCATCTTCATCACCGTCACTCCGTTTCTTGCGATGACAACCTCTTCACCCGCTTCGACCATTTGGGCGAG
>CAYTOH010000062.1:0-5995 GCA_964439375.1 uncultured Aquiluna sp. | reverse complement strand
GAGTGTCGAGCAAGTGATTGATCGACTACCCGATGAGGTAGTCGCCCAATTGCGTACTAGCTTGCCTTGGCGCCCTGGAGCGCTGGAGCTTTTGATGGACTTGCGGCAACAAGGGGTTAAAACGGCCTTGGTCACCATGTCGATGCGAAGGATGGCTCTCGCGGTCATAGAGCAGATCCCGTTCCATGCCTTTGATGTTGTGGTCGCGGGCGATGATGTGAAATTTGGAAAGCCGAATCCCGAGCCTTATCTAAAGGCTGCAGATCTGCTAGGGGTGGACCCTTCGCAGTGCATCGCTTTGGAAGACTCAAAAACCGGACTGGCCTCGGCGGAGGCAGCCGGCACCTTGGCAATCGGGATTCCAAACATTGTCCCGATTCCGCAGACACCAAACCGATTGGTGATACCTACTTTGCACGGCCTAACCACAGCAGATCTAATTAGATTGAGGGCAAATGTCTGAGATTTTTGAAGTTGGAGACAAAGTCCAGCTCACTGGACCCAAGGGCAGGCTAAACACCATCACCTTGACCCCTGGAGGGCGATTCGGCTCTCACAAGGGCGATCTGTTGCACGATGACATAATCGGCAAACCAGAAGGTAGCGTCGTCGCAAACCAAAGCGGTATTGAGTATTTGGCGCTCAAGCCTCTTCTCACCGACTACGTTCTATCGATGCCTCGCGGTGCAGCAATTGTCTACCCAAAAGATGCTGGTCAAATCATCGTTGAGGGAGACATCTTCCCTGGGGCGACGGTGATCGAAGCTGGCGTTGGTTCCGGGGCGCTCTCCTCTTATCTTTTGAGATCGCTTGGGCCTACCGGCAAGCTATACAGCTTTGAAAAGCGCGAAGAGTTTGCTCAGATAGCCAAAGGAAATGTCTTCAATCAGCTCGGGCGAACCCCAGAAAATTGGCAGGTGGTGATTGGTGAGCTGCAGACAGTTCTGCCCGAGACTCTGCCATTAGCGAGCGCCGATAGGGCAGTGCTTGACATGCTTGCCCCTTGGGAGTGCATTGGAGCTGTAGCCGGTGCTCTGAAGCCTGGTGGACTCGTTATTGCCTACGTGGCAACTGTCACTCAGCTCTCCAGAACCATTGAGGCGATAAAGGAGCATGAAGGATTTACTGACCCCGCGGCATGGGAATCGATGGTCAGGACATGGCACGTCGAGGGACTCGCGGTTAGACCCGATCACAGAATGATTGGTCACACTGGCTTCCTCCTAACTGCGAGAAGGCTCGCACCAGGAGCGAAGCTGCCTCAATTCAAGCAAAAGCGCGCTTCCAAGAGCGATTACACCCAAGACGACATGGACATTTGGTTGCCGGAGGCTATCGGCCAGCGCCCAATCAGTGAGAAAAAACTAAGAAAAACTGTTCGCAAGGTGGTTTCTGAGCAATCTGAGCGAGAGAATTAGACAAACGAAAGAAGTCTCGATTGAAAAAACTTGCTCTAACCCTGGTTCCTTTGTTCTTGCTGGCTGGTTGCGCAGCGGAACCAGAGGTTGAACTGACCGGATATGCCTTGCTCAGCGATGGCCTCAGCGCTAGCTGCGAGAGCTACACAACCGGCACGGCAGTGGAGCAGGTTGAGGCGACTGGAGATTTTGGCACTGAGCCTCAGGTGACGTTCCCAACCCCGCTGTCCGGCGAGGGAGTAGAGACCAAAGTTCTGATAGAGGGCACTGGAGGAACGATTGTTGGCTCACAGCGAGTCGCACTTCACTTCACAGGCTTCAACTCAGCGACTGGCGAGCAGTTCCAAGGCTCGGAGTTTGGCTCTGGGGACTTCATTATTCAAGACTTGATTGAAGGGGCATCACCTGATTTCTGCAAGGCTTTCACCGGAGTAAAGGTGGGCTCAAGGGTCGCCATCCTGCTCAACGCACAGAGTGCGCATGAGGGGAACGGCATTGAAACCCTTGGCATTGGTCCTGATGAGGGCGTGCTGTTTATCTTTGATGTTCTAGACGCCTACCTACCAAAGGCAAACGGCGAGTCAAAGGCCGCCATGGCTGGAATGCCGACTGTAATCTTGGCGCCAAGTGGTCAGCCTGGCATCCAGATTCCGGCATCGGATGCCCCAGCAGAATTCATGTCAAACTCACTTATTCAAGGCAGAGGCGAGCCAATCGCGATAGGCGATACCGTAGTGGTTCACTACAGCGGCTGGACCTGGCAGGGTGAGCAGTTCGATAGCTCGTGGGACAACGGAGCGCCAGCGAGCTTCCAGGTCACCTCTGAATCGCTTATCGAGGGATTTGTCAAAGCGCTCGAGGGCGCAACCGTTGGCTCTCAGGTGATTGCCGTAATTCCTCCAGAGCTTGGCTACGGAAGCACCGCTCAGGGCGCGATTCCGGCTGACTCCACGCTGATCTTCGTTATCGATATTCTCGGCAAAGAGTAGGGCTAGGGGAAGGTCGATGAAGCAAACAAATGCTGAGCGACTTTTCACGCTGACCTGTTGCTTAGTTGCGGCTCCAAAGCTTGGAGTAAGCAAGCAGCAACTAGTTCTCTCGGTTCCCGGTTATGCCGACACTAGCTCTCAAGAGGCGCTGGACAGAATGTTTGAGCGCGACAAGATTGCGCTGAGAAAAGCTGGTGTGGCTCTCGAGGTAATTGGGCCTGAAGGGTCCGATAATCCCGATGACACTCGCTATCGCGTGGTTCCGGGAAGCTTCGACTGGCCAGAAGACCTAAAGCTCAACGCGCAAAAACTTCGCCTCCTGGAACTAGCTGGTAGAGCATGGAACCACCAGTCCATGAGGTCAAGCGCCAGGGCGGCCATAACTCGCTTGAAAGCTTTGGGTTATGTTCAAAAGTCTCAGGAGCTTGAGGTCTTTTCCCCGAGAATCTTGGCCAAGCACGCAAGCTTCTCTCCACTTGCAGAAGCCATCGCTGAGTCGGTGATGGTCAGATTTGATTACCAGAAACCGGATGGTTCTTCATCAACTCGAGAACTAACCCCTCTGAAACTTCGTTACCTCGAGGGTCAGTGGGTTTTGCTTGCAGCTGATGGCAAAGACATCAAAAACTTTCTTCTGCGGCGAATCGCTTCGCCGGTGGCAATCCTCGACAATGCTGGAGCTCAGATCCCATCCGGTGAGATTGGGCAGGCCGAAAAATCACTGCTGGAATTTGTGGCAAGTCAGCAGGTGGAGTTGGAACTGGTTCCAGACACCGAGGCTTGGTGGCACTTTGGGTCCCCAGCTGACAACAAAGTAACCTTCAACTACATGGACCGAGAGCTGTTGGTAGAAGACCTTTTGGAGCTAGCTGGTGGACTGCGGGTGGTAAGTCCAGCAGAGGTCAGGGATTTGCTATTGACGCGACTTCGGGAAGTTGAGGCGATTCATGCCAAAGGTTGAGCTCGATGGGGAAGAGCTATTCAATCTCTCGCTGGCGGTTCTAGGCCTCGCACTGCGGGACGGGGCTATATCGCTCGAAGAGCTGAGCGAACACTTCGGAGTATCGCAGGCTGCCATCTTGAAGGCGGTCAATGCGATAACCGACAGCGAAGACGTTGGAAGATATCAAACCCACTTCTATCTGGACGATGACGCGCTAGAAGACGGTGTTGTGATTTTCTCGAGGGCGAGTGGTCAGCTTGAGGATCCTCCAAGACTTTCGCGCCGCCAGGCAAGTGCACTTGCGGCTGGCCTGGATTACCTCTCTTCCTTGCCTCAATTCGAAGGCAATCAAGATCTTGCTGAGCTCAAGGAGTCGCTTGCTGGTGACATCACAACTAGCACTCCGGCCGCCTTCTCGCCACTAACGGAGCTTTCAGCTATTCGCGCGTCAATCGAATCCGGATTGCAACTGGAAATCGATTACCTAAACCAGCTCGGGGAGAGGGGCTCTCGCACGGTCGACCCGCTAAGGATTGACTTTGTCGGGAGCCGCTATTACCTGCGGGCCTACTGTTACAAAAATCTGAACGTCCGCTCCTTCAGGGTAGATCGAATCGCAGGCATAACGCAGCTACAGACTCAGGTTCCCAAAGAATCCCTAACTCTTGAGATTCCAGAAGACGTGTTCGGCGGGGGAGAAGACCAGCACATCGTCACGATCAGTTGCTCGAAGTGGGCATCAGAGATTTTCTGGAACTTCCCATTGGTCGGTGAACCCAAGGCCAGTGGTGAAGTTATCCAGGGGCAGATTCGCGTTGGCAACCTAAGGGCCTTAGGGCGACACATCGCGCGCTACGGTGGCCAGGTCAGGGTCCTAGAGCCTGCTGCTGCGGTGGCGGCCGTGCGCGAATACGCGCTCGAAGTTCTGAAGTTTCAAGAGGGGGAATAGCGCTTGGAGTTTTTGATTTGGGCTCTGATTGCTGTGGGTCTCTATGCGCTTATTACTGCCGGCTATAGGACCTTCATTTCACTCAAGGCCCTCAAAATCCAGGTTGATCAGGTTAGAGCGAAGTTGGACGGATTTGAAATCAAAGAAGCCCCCTTCAAATCGGCCGAGCCAAGCAGATCTGAGGAACTACCCAAATTGTTACGTGTTCGACGCTCACAAGCTCGAGCCAAAGAACAAGCGCTGGAGGAACGAAGGCGTAGACTGTTGCAACGAATGAGCTCAATCAACATAGACAAGAGGTCGGCATGAGGATCGAAAGTTGGCAGTGGATCGTAATTCTCGTGATCGTTCTGCTGTTCTGGGGAGCGCCGAAGCTTCCCGCTCTTACCAAGAGCGTCGCAGAGTCACTAAAGATTTTTAGAAAAGAAATCAAGAGCCCGGAGACTGAAGCGCGCCCCGAGGCCGCCAAGGGCGAAGAGGGCGAGAAGAAGAAGGACTAATGTTTCGGCGCAAAAACAAAGAGCGCCGTATGTCCCTTGGCTCTCATCTTCGGGAGCTTCGCGTCAGGCTGACATGGTCGGCTCTTTTCATATTTATCGGCTCAGTAGCTGGCTGGTTCCTCTTTGACCCAGTTTTCGCTCTGCTTCAAGCGCCTTTGCTTGAAGTAACGAAGGCTCGCGAGATCGAGGCGATTGTCAACTTTGGCACGGTCGTTGCCGCTTTTGACCTGAGAATTCAGCTGTCGATCTTTTTTGGAATTGTGCTGTCCTCCCCATTGTGGCTTTACAACCTTTGGGCATTTGTTGCACCTGGGCTGAAGGTGAGAGAAAAGCGCTATGCAATTGGCTTTTTCATAGCAGCTCTTCCGCTGTTTTTGGTTGGCACCAGCTTTGCTTGGTCTAATCTGCCGACCTTCGTGGTTGTGCTGATTGGCTTCACGCCAGAGGGGTCTTCCAACGTCATCAATGCAGCCGAATATGTGTTGTTTGCCGTGAGGGTTCTGTTGCTGTTTGGACTGTCCTTTGTTGTTCCCGTGCTACTTGTGGTCTTGAACTTTGCAGGGGTCATCACAGGAAAGAGCATCCTGAAGTCTTGGAGAGTCGCTGTTTTGATTATGGCCCTGCTTTCTGCACTTGCCACCCCAGCTGCCGAACCCATGTCAATGTTCTTGCTCATGGTTCCACTACTAATTCTGTATTTCAGCTCAGTCGGCATCGCGTCACTGAATGACAAGCGAAGAGAGCGCAAGTTGGCGAAACTGATCTCCGCTGAGCCAGAAGGTGAATGAGCTATCTCCGGCTGAGCGCTATCAGCGGGCCAAATCAAAGGCCAAGTTTCCAGAGTTAGAGGCGTTCTCGGCTGAACTAAAGTTTCCGCTCGATGATTTCCAGATAGCTTCTTGTAGGGCTTTAGAAAAAGGATCCGGGGTACTCGTTGCCGCGCCAACCGGGGCTGGAAAGACCGTTGTCGGCGAGTATGCCATACACCTGGCGGTGAAAACCGGCAAGAAGGTCTTCTACACAACTCCAATAAAAGCTCTCAGTAATCAGAAGTTTGCTGAACTAACGGCTCGCTACGGTCGAGATCGGGTTGGTCTTCTCACGGGTGACACAACTAACACCTCGGAAGCCCAGATTGTGGTTATGACAACTGAGGTTTTGCGGAACATGATTTACGCCACCTCTATGTCACTTCG
>CAYTOH010000061.1:5009-6231 GCA_964439375.1 uncultured Aquiluna sp. | reverse complement strand
TTACGGTCAAGGCAGAGCCCTCCTCCACCTACACCCAGTGCTACCCGATTGATGTGCCCCTGAAAGATCTGAAGTCCGGAGCGGGCATTGTGACCGTGAGCTATAAGTCAGATTTGTATGTCGGCACCTCACCTGCAACGAGCGTGGTAATTCCATAATGCGCAGGTTGATTGGATTAATCACCGCTGCTTTTTTGGTGGCGGTTGGCTTTGTCGCACTGCCAGTCAGTCAGGCTCCAAAGGTTGAGGCAGCCCCTCCGGGTTCGGCATTTGACCCAGGACTTATCATCTCCGACAGTGTCTTTTATGACTTTGGCTCCATGACGGTTCGCCAGATTCAAGATTTTCTAAACTCCAGGGTCGCGACCTGTCGAGCTACTAACCCCGCTCTTGATTGTCTAAAGGACTACAAGATCGACATTCCCGCCACCCCTGCAACTGGGCCGCGTGAGGTTGGTCCATGCAAGGCAATAGAAGCAAAAACCAATGCCACTGCAGCAGAAGTCATCTATGAAATCGCAACCGCTTGCGGCATCAATCCAAAGGTTTTGATCGTCACCCTGCAGAAAGAGCAGGGTCTAGTCACCTCAACCAGGCCCACCGATTACATGTATCGAGCGGCGATGGGTTTTGGTTGCCCAGACTCAGACCCAGCTATCTGCGGCAAGGTCTTTGTTGGGCTCTTCAACCAGCTTTACAGAGCAGCGAAGCAGTTCCGTTGGTATGGAAACCCGGAGGGCTCCTTCACCTACTGGCGCCCTGGCCGCACTGTTTCGATGCGCTTCCACCCGCGGGCAGCTTGTGGTTCAACTCAGTTCTTGATGAAGTCGCAAGCGACGGCAAACCTCTACTACTACACCCCCTACACCCCAAATGCTGCAGCGCTTCGAAACCTCTACGGAACTGGCGATAGCTGCAGCGCTTACGGAAACCGAAACTTCTGGCGCTTCTTTCACGACTGGTTCGGCTCTCCCATTGGAGGCGGTTACCTGCTCAAGGCAGCTGGCCCCGAGACCTTCGTGATTGCGGATAACAAAAAGTACCTGGTTCAAGACTCTCGGTTGCTTGCAGCGCTGAGGCCCCTTGGCCCACTTGGCGAGATTTCCCAGGAGTATCTGGACAGCTTTGAAACCGCGGGCAACATGAGCCAGCTGGTGAGAAACGTCGCCAACAACCAGGTCTTTTTGCTAGTTGATGGAACTCGATACCAAGTTGCAGATTGC
>CAYTOH010000061.1:0-4999 GCA_964439375.1 uncultured Aquiluna sp. | reverse complement strand
CTATTCCACTCACGGCACCTCAAATAAACATCTTTAATGACGGCGGATCGCTCACCAGATTGGTCTCATCTGGCGGTGTCAGGTTCTGGATTGAAGACTCCAAGTCACGGGTCTTAGTTGGTGACCTTGCACTAGACATGGTTGGCGCCAGAGACATTCGCGAGACCCGCTTGGTCTTGGAGCAGGTAACAACAGTTACCCCCGGCGCTCCACTTGCATCTGAACTCGTGCTGTTCTCAATTGCAGGAAGCTCTGACTCAGCCTTGATTGCCGGTGGAACCACCTATCGCTTCCCCGCGAACCTAGTTAGCTCGCTACCGCTGAACCGTTGGTTCGCAACCTCTCGCGCCTCGGTTGAGCTCCAGTCCATTTCCGCCACCGCTCCAGTTGTGGTGCGGGGATTCGTCTCTGGCTCTGGCAAGACCTTTGTTCTGACCTCCACCGGCAAGCTTCCCGTGAAGGACCCTGCCAACTGGACTGCGCAGGTCGCAGCAGTGCCGGCTTCTTTGTTGAACGCGATTCCAAGTGCAACCGGTGAGCTGGCTGCCCCAGCTTTGGTAAGTGCGCCTGGAAGTAGCGTTTCGCACTTTGTGCAAAGCGGCGAACGAAGAATCGTTTCTTCTACCGCTATGTCCAGCGCCTTCCTGGGGCTACTGTCTCAGCCCAGGGCAATTCAGTTGCCACAGGCCACCATCAACTCCGTGCCTTCAGTTGGACCGGGCTTTGCTCCCGGAACCCTGGTTCGGGCAAGCGGCGCTAGTGAGATTTTCCTGGTTGATGACCTAAACCGAAAGGTGAGGTTGCAGAGCCCTGCTCATGCAACAAGTGTTGGCGGGAATCAGATTTTCAACATTCCAAAGGCAGATCTAGATCGCCTCGAGACCAGAACTGGATTCACTACGTCTAAGGTTCAGTGCAACGGCGATACCTACCTGCTGGATAACCAGACCCTCTACCCAATTTCTCCCGCAGCAGCCGCCGAGTTTCCAGGAGCTGTTTTCCCGCTTGCAAACTCAACCTGCACTAGCTTCAAGCTTTCATCAAGGCCGGTTGGGCAGTTTGTCAGAGACTCCTCTGGGAAACTTTTCTTAGTTCAAGACGGCAAGCGCAGCAGAATCAGCAACTGGACTCACTTCGCAACTCTGCGGGGTGATGGCCCGAGCTTTATTCAGGGTTCTAGCTTCTTTGTCTCCCGCATCCCAGTAGCTGGCAAGGCACCCGCTACGGTTCAGCTAGCTTCGCAAGATGGCATTCCAACGGGTGCCTTCCCTGAGTTTGGATTCTCGGGCAGCGTTCCGACCCCAACTCCAACACCGACACCATCACCGAGACCAACTGCGACCCAGACTCCTAGTCCCACTCCAAGCCCGACCGTAACTCCACGCCCTACCCCGAGTCCAACCGCTACGCCTCGGCCAACCCCGAGCCCCTCGGTCTCTCCAACCCCGGCCCCAAGTGAAGTCACATATCGAGTTCAAGCTGGGGACACCTTGGCTTCTATTGCGAGAAAGTTCGGAGTAACCGCTTCAGCTCTGCAGACGCTAAACGGCATAGCGAATCCGAACTTGATTCGAGTTGGACAGCTACTGCGGATACCGGTTCAGACCACGACCGCAAGTGCTCCAGCAGCCCCACCTCGCACCTACACAGTCTTGGCTGGTGACACTTTGTTCAGTATTGCCAGAAAGTTAGGCGTGACATCCACTGCTCTGGCAGAGCTAAACGGGATTACTAACCCAAATCTGATTCGTGTGGGTCAGGTCCTCAAAGTCCCTAACTAGCATCCCAAGCGGACTGCACGATTTCCTCAAGCCCATATTTAGCCTCAAAGCCAAGCACTTGCTTGATGAGGGAAACGTCTGCGACCAACTTTGGAGGATCACCCGCTCTTCTGTCGGTAACGTCAATCTCGAAGTCAATCTTGCTCGCTACCTTGAGCTGCTGAAGCACCTGGAAAACCGAAGCACCCGTGCCAGTTCCAACGTTGAAGGTGTCGACTTGGTGATCTGCTCTGTTGAGGTAATCAACGGCAGCAACGTGAGCCTCTGCAAGGTCCTGAACGTGAACGTAGTCACGAATGCAGCTACCGTCCGGTGTTGGGTAGTCGGACCCAAAAACCTTCGGGGCCTTGCCTGCTCTGATTGCTTCAATTGCAATTGGAATTAGATTCAGAGCTGCAGTGTCGGCCAGATCAGGGTGGCCGCAGCCCGCGACATTGAAGTAGCGAAGATTTACTCCCCGAAGGCCCCAAACTTTCGCGTTGCGAACCATCCACTCGCCAATCAACTTGGTTTGGCCGTATGGGTTGATCGGGACCCCTGGGTAATCCTCAGTCACGAGGTCAACATCCGGCATGCCATAGGTGGCGGCGGAGGACGAGAACACCAAGGAATTGAGATTGCTAGCGCGCATAGCAGCTAGGAGGTTCGCAAGTCCTCCCAGGTTCTCTGAAAAGTAACGCTCCGGTTGCTGGACTGATTCGCCCACTTGCTTCAGTGCTGCCAGGTGGATTACTGCGTCAAACTGCTCTTTAGCCATCAAGCCTTCAAGCTCGGATTGCGCCAGGTGATGACTTAGATCAAGTTCGTGCAAACGAACTGAAACACGCTCCCGAAT
This sequence comes from uncultured Aquiluna sp., assembly GCA_964439375.1. Classification (GTDB taxonomy): domain Bacteria; phylum Actinomycetota; class Actinomycetes; order Actinomycetales; family Microbacteriaceae; genus Aquiluna. Next base: position 2,383 of record CAYTOH010000061.1, on the reverse strand, counting down.
TCCGGTCGACAAGTTGTCAACAACGACACAATCATGCCCCGCAGCTACGGCTGCCCGAACAACGTGGCTGCCGATGTAGCCAGCGCCCCCGGTTATTAGAAGTTTCATGCTTCAAGGCTACCTTGATGCTTTCTCAACAATTATTCGTTTTTGAGAAAGCCGAACTTGACACGGGGATAGTTACACCGCTGTAATTACACCAACGAGATTCACAAGAAGGTGGGAATAAGGCATGGAACAACGCGGTCAGGTGCCTGCAAACTGGTTCATCGATGTGCTGAAGCTGGGGGTTTCCAAGGCTTACGGCGATGGAGAGACCGACCCACTAGCTTGGCAGGCAGATGCTCTCTGCTCACAAACCGATCCAGAAGCCTTCTTCCCAGAAAAGGGTGGCTCCACCAGAGATGCCAAGCGAATCTGTGCGCAGTGCACAGTCAAAGCTGAGTGCCTGGAGTACGCGCTAAACAACGATGAGCGTTTTGGCATCTGGGGTGGTCTTTCAGAGCGTGAGCGTCGCCGTCTGCGCAGGCGCGCCTAGTAGCAATGCCATCGCTCTCGGTAGCGGCGCTTGTAATTTCTCACCGGCAGCCCTCCTACCTGAAGCAAACTCTCGAGGGACTGCTTGATCAAACGAGCAAGCCCAACCAAATCATGGTTGTGGAGACTTCCTCTGACGCTGAATCCTTGCAGATCGCTCGGAATCTAGGTGTTTCGATAATCACTCCCGGTGACCTCAAGCTCTCCGCAGCCATTGAGGCGGGGCGGGCGGCACTGAGTGAAGTCCCGGGCTGGCTTTGGATTTTGCATGAAGATTCCAGACCTGAACCTCAAGCCCTGGCCGAAATGTCCAAGGCCGCCGAAATCTCACCATCGGTTGCGATCATCGGGCCCAAGCTGCTGCGCTGGGACCACCCAATCCGAATTCAACAGCTTGGTCTAACTGTTACTCAAATCGGTAGACCGTTTCTGATGGTTCAGGATGAGTATGACCAGGGTCAGCACGACACAAAAGGTGACGTCCTAGCGGTCTCAACCGCAGGCATGTTGATTTCCAATGCGCTTTGGCAGGAGCTTGGCGGGCTCAGAGACTCCACTCCGCTATTCGCTCAAGACATCGAACTCTGTTTGAAAGCCAGGGCCAAGGGCTACCGCGTTGTGATTGAACCCTCGGCTCGAGTGCACCATGCAGGGCTATCCACCACTGGTAAGCGGAGTCGAGCTTGGCTTGGCGGTTCTCGCCTTGAGGCACTTGCTAAGGCGCATGTTCACCTTGCTACGGCCCTGTGGCCAATGCCGCTTGTTGTGGCTCTCTATGTCTTTATGCCGCTGATTGTCCTGGCGAACATTCCTCTAAATCTCCTGGCTAAGCGACCAAAGCGCATTTTCAGTCAGCTCAGCGGTTGGCTGTGGGCATGGGGCACGTTCCCCGCGCGTCTTGCCGGAAGGCGGGAGCTGAGAAATCTTGGTCCGCTGAAATCCCTAAGCGCACTGTTTGCAAAACCGGCTCAGGTTAGAAGACGTCGGCTTTCTGAGCTAGTAGAAGTTCCAGAGCCAGAAGCCCCAATGCTCAGCGGCATCTTCGCTTCCAACCAGGCCTGGTTTGGTCTACTGCCACTGATTGCGGCATTTGGCCTGTGGCCAGCGGGAGCGCTCTATTCAGAGCGGCTGGTGCCGCTCTCCGAGAGCTTCTCCAAGGTCTTTGAAAGTGTCTCGGCGGAGCTTGTAAAGCGAGGTGACGGACTTCTTCTGCCAGCCGATCCTTACAACTGGTTCCTAGCGTTAGTGGCAGCAGTGTCCCCCTTGGGGCCATCGTTTGGACTCGCACTCTTTGTTTTCATCGCACCGGCCTTAGCTTTTTTCACCAGCTGGAAGTTCGTCGGCATCTTCGCAGCAAAACCTTGGGCTAGGACTCTCGCGGCACTGGGATATTCAGTCAGTCCGTTGGTCTTGGGGGGCGCCTATGGCGGTCAAGTAGTTGAGCTGACCGCACTTGTTTTTACTCCGCTTGCCGGATTCCTAATAATCAAAGCTTTTATTGCCTTCAACCCCGCTAGGTCATGGCGTTGGACTGGATTAGCCGGTCTTGCCTTGGCCCTGGTTTCGGTTTCGGCTCCGGTTGTGGCGCTCCTAATGGCGGTCGGAGTTTTGATTGCGTCTTTTGTTTACTACCGCAGAGCATTGATTGTTATTTGGTCGCTGCTGCCCTCTCTTGCCCTGCTCTGGCCATGGCTTACCCACCAGATCTTGAACATTCAGCTTGAGCTGATGACCTCGACAAGTTGGGCTTCCAGCGCACCAACCTCACTTTTTGAGTATCTTCCCTATCTTGCTGCGGTCGCAGTTTTGACCCTTGTTGGATTGTCAATCTCAAATCCAAAGAAAG
>CAYTOH010000060.1:0-6351 GCA_964439375.1 uncultured Aquiluna sp. | reverse complement strand
ACCCTGGACCCCGTGAAGCGTCAGCCAACCGTTGGCAATCGAGTCACCATTGGAGCGGGCGCGAAGCTCATTGGAAACATCACCATTGGGGATGACTGCGCTATTGGAGCTAACGCAGTTGTAACCAAGCCGATGCCAAACGGAACCGTTGCGGTTGGCGTGAATGCGCGCTTGGTAAACCTAATCGGCGACGATCTCTACGTTATTTAGCCTTGTAGTAAAGGCAACTCCAGTTATCGTCTATGCCAACCTGGCGCGTGCCGCTTAGACCCAGTTGCTTGAGTTTCTCCCATACGATATCGCGACCCAAATCGGTGTTCAGGTGCGGCTTCTTGGGATAGAAAAGCCAAAAAGTGATTTTCTGCTCCCACATGCTCTTTAGCTCTTCACTAAGTTTTGCAAGTTGGCTGGAATTCTCGACGAAAACAAAGAGGGAGGGACTCTTCCCCTCAGCAACCATTTGCTTCGCGTTTTTGATGGATCCGCTCCATGGATGAATGTCGCCCAGGTCTATTTCAACCGGTAGCCCAACACAGGGGACCAAAACACCCTCTGGAACAAACATCTTCTTTGCCAAGCTCATTTTTATAACCCTAGAGCGCTTACCAAGCTGAGTGAATGCTGAGCCTGGAAAATTCACTTTTTTAACTAAGGCCCAGGATCTCCATCCGCACCCCAACTAACTTTGCGACTATGGCGTTGTCAAGCACAGTTCCATGGGGAATGTGGAGAGCTCCCTTGGTCATCTTGAAGTTGCCCTTTAGCTCTGGGAGTTTTTCTAACACTAACGAGCTGTGTGGGTAGTAGCCGACGTGATGCTTTGCAATCGCAAAGCCTGCTATAGCCCTGCCGTTGAGTTTCACAACCGGCATGCCGTAGGAGATGCCCTCTAGCCCAGAGGGAATCAGCTCCAGGAGAGAAGAGCGCAAGGCTTGAGCTGTGATTAGCCCAGGGCCCTCGAACTGCGCTAGGTATTGGTCAACTTCCGCCGACGACACTATTGTCCTGCTCTGTAGATGAGCCCCGGCTCCATGTTGCCCAGCAAGGTTGAAATGGTGACGAAGTGATATCCCCGCTCCGAGAGCTCTCTTAGCAAAACCGGGACAGCATTCACCGTTGAAATCAGTGGGTCGTGCATCACAACAATTGCGCCTGGATGTGCATCAGCCAGAACCGACTTGACAGTTTGCTTAGAGCTTCTGGTGCGCCAATCTTGCGGGTCAACGCTCCACATCACAACCGGAAGATTCGCTGCTTCTAAGACCCTTGGGCTATAGATTCCATAGGGAGGCCGGAAAGTTTTTGGCCTCTCGCCAGTGGCCTCAAAGATGATTTTGTTTGCCATTCCAAAATCACGCTTTAGCTCCCAGTCCCCTAACCTCGTTAGCCGTTTGTGGCTAAATGAATGAGCTGCGATCTCATGGCCCTGCTCAACAATCTGGCGGGCTATATCGGGATTTGCTCTCACTGAGGTACCAACAACAAAAAAGGTCGCTTTTGCGCCTCTCTTATTGAGAGAAGCAAGGATCTTTAGTGTGTTTTGGTCGGGCCCATCGTCAAACGTAAGTGCGATGCAGGCTTCGAGCTTGCAGTCGACAATTTTTGGGTCCGACTGACCGTCCTCCTGCACCTCAGGCTCAACAGGGTCCAAGTCTTGCTTGGGCATAAGTTCCAAGGTGACCTGGGCTGGAGTTGAATCCATGATCGGGGTGAAGATGGGCTCTGCAAAAGAGGGCAGTGTGCGGCTTTGTGGAATCACTAATGCCAACACCAAGGTGGTGGTGATTAGGACTTTTGCCGCGCTTCGAAACATAACTAGGCCTTGTAGGCGTCTACCTCAATTTCGACGATCATGTTTGGATTCACAAATCTGACACCAGCAAGGATTGTGAGTGCGGGTCGGATTTCAGACATTAGCTCACCGTTTGCCTTGCCGACCTGATCCATATCGGATTCATTCTTCAGGTAGATGCGAACCCTAACGATGTCGGCAAGTGTGTAATCAACCTGAGCCAGGGCCTTAGCAATTACCTCGTCGGCAACCTTGGTTTGGCCGGATGCATCGCCCTCGGGCTGCACGACCCCGTCAACCGTGGCAGTTGTTCCGGCAACGTGAACATACGGGCCGGCCTTTACGGCCCTTGAATAACCAATAATCGATTCCCAAGGCCCACCCGATGAAATTAGTCTGTCCGCCGCCACGTGCACTCCTTATTTGAGGCAAAGGCTAGCGAAGATTCAGCTCAGCTTCTGTCGCCACGCACTGAATGATCGAACACTGTGACCATGTGGCAATCTCAGCCATGGATATGGGTGCAACTCGGCCACATCTTGAAACTTTCTAAAGCTCGGAACAGGCGCATAGGTGATGGCCACTGGGTGCTGAGCCGCATAGGCGTAGGGATCGCCAAGTAGAACCTTGAGACTTCTTCGCTGTGCTAGATCCTGAAGGGTTTCAAGGTAGAAGTAAATTCGCTTTGAAGACAGTTGTAGCCCTCCGAGTGCCTCGCGGTTGAACACAAATACTGCCGGCAAGTCAGGGTTCGCACTAAGCGCTGGGTCATGATCCCCCAGTGACTCAACTGTGAGCAAAACCTCTTCGGGTTTTGCCTTTTTCACAGCACTCAGCGGACCACGGGTTTTCTCAAGCTCAGGGTCATGATCCAAAAGAGGGGATGCGTGAGCTCTTTGCAGTATCTGCTCCTCGGGAAACTCTTGAATCGGGCAGTTTCTGCTGAGTGGGCAAGAAAGGCAGAGCCCCGGAGCTCTCTTTTCAACCTGCCACCTTGCAAAACCATAGGGCTTACCGGTGCCGGAGCCAACTGTCCACTGCCAGCCAAGGAGGTTTGCGGCCCGAGAACCATCGATGAGCTCTCGATACATTCGCTCTTGACCGTCTAACCAGCCTTCGCCCATTCGAACTGTCCACTGCGAAGCCAGCCACATTCGAGTTTGGTTCACCAACCAGCCATCAGTCTCAAGCTCGGAGACCACGTAATCTACGCAGCGCATCTCACGGTCCCACCCCTCGCGGGCAGATCGCCAGGTCTGTTCAAATCGCAAGTTCTTAAAAAGCTCAGTGCCTACTCTGGCGTAGAGGTGCCTGGAGTACTCCTGCCACAACAGCTCATCCTGAAACTTCTCTCGATCTCTGAACGGGGCATTGGTAACCGCGCTCCAAAATTTCTTGAGGGTTAGAAGGTTGTGGCGAATATACGGCGAGAGAACGCTTGCTCCGCGGCGAGCAATGGGATAAACCTCTGAACGATTAGCCGCATAGCCTGCGATATCCAATTCCTGAAGCGCAAGCAAAGCCCGCGTTTGACCACCGACGATTGAGCTTCGGCCACCACCAGAATGGAGCCCATCGAAGTTTTGCTGCAGGATTTCCTCTGCATCAAGACCTAGGTCGATTTCCGCAAACACAGTTGAGCCAACTAACCCGCGTTAGCCCGAATTCCTCAGGAGCTCAAACCTTGCATTCAGCGGCACGAATCTAAACACCAGCACGTTTCTAGGAACCCCGCTTTGATCCGGGGCTTTTTCAATCTCGAACTCTGGATCGGCAAGCCCAACTTCCCCTACAAAAATCCAGCTCTTTGCATCGATTCGAGAAAATAGCAGCAAAGGTTTTCCGCTGAGCAGCGCCTTGTTTCCTCGAACGAGCTGCTGGTCACCACGTCGACCTTCGCCGGTATAGCTGTAGATCCCTCCTGAGACGTAATCGTGCTGGTCGTAGCCAAACCTCGTTCCAGAGGGTGGGTCCGAGAAAATCAGAATGACAGACTGAGTTGGGCAGATTCCTGCCCTTGGATTACCGCCGAAGTTGGAGTGGAGTTCACTGCGTAGGTAACTCTCACCGACTACAAGCTGCATTAATCTTCGAGTAGGGCAATGAAGTAGTCATCCAAGACAGATGAGGGTCCTGACTGACCACCGTGCTGCCTATCGAAGGCATTGGTGGCATCGCTACCGCACAGACCGACAATTGCCGAGGTGCCACCAGGGTGCTGATTGATCCAGCGGGTGAGGTTGTATACCGAGCCATCGATGATTGCCCAGCAGCTGGCTCTGGTGTTGTTCTTGGCCACCTCGGCTCGTGATACAAAAACAGGGCCCGCTGTCACAGTTGGCTCAGGTGAAGGCGATGGCTCTTGAGTGGGGGTCGGGCGAGAGGTGGATGTTGCCTTTGGAGTCGCTGTTGTTCGCGGAGTTGGCGTCACGCTAGGAGAAGGGTCGGATTCAGCGGTTTCGCGGTCTTGAGGTGCAGCAGGTTCAGCAGACGGGGATTCCTCCGCAACGGCATCAGTCTCGTCGATGGCTTGCTCTGGTGTAGCTTCAGCTGTCGCCTCCACTGCCTCTGCCGAGCTGGTTGATTCAGTGGCGACAACTTCTGGACTGGCGGCACAGCCCGCAAGTAGCAGCAGTGCTGGAAGTAACCCCAAAATTCTCATGCTAAAAAGAACCCTAGCGAGCTAACTATTGTTCCTGCCAGCTTTAGGCTAGGGCTATGAAGATGACTCCCCTGGTACGTTCGATTTTGGTGTTTATGGCATCGAGCAAAGGACGCTTTGCTCGCATTGCAACGGGAGCCTTCATCTTGAGCTCAGCCTTTAGCCAGGGTGGGTGGATTTGGTTTTTGGCACCGCTTGGTGCCTTCATGGTCTACTCGGGAATGGCAAATGTCTGTCCCCTCGGGCCATTATTCAAGCAGCCTTTCAGGTCCCCGGAGCTTTTGGCCAAGCTGCAGAAGTACGACCTGAAATAGTTAGTTTCTCGGTCGAAGTTCCGCAACCATCGGGCAGACAAACGGATCAGCGTTGTTGCTCAGGCCAACCTTGTTTAGGTGCTGCATGATTACTCTGTAGCTGGCGAGCAGGTTCATCTCGACAAGGGTGATGTCATTTCTGCGGCAGTACTCGGCAACAATCTCATGAGCTTTACGCAAATATGGCCTTGCCATTGACGGGAAAAGGTGATGCTCAACCTGGTAGTTGAGCCCGCCCATCAAGTTGTCCTTCAGCCACGATCCTTTGATATTTCTCGAGGTAAGTACCTGGCGGGAGAAGAAGTCGAGCTTCGAATCCTTTTCAACCAAGGGCATGCCCTTGTGGTTTGGAGCGAACGCTGCCCCCATGAAGAACCCAAAGGTCATCATCATTACAAACCACAGAGCTAGCGCCCAGAATGGGCCAAACATGATTGCAAAGACGACATATGGGGTCACCTGCCGAATTGTCATCAGGCTAAATTCCAAAAGTCTGGTTGAAAGCTTGCGATCTTTTCTCGCCAGGCCCGCAAACGAATCAAGCAGTAGGTCAAATCCGGTGAAGAGCAAAAGCAATGGGAAAAGGTAACCCTGGCGATCGGATACCCAGCGCTCGAGCCCGCGCTTTTGCTCCTTGGATTCGGTTGTAAAGCTCAGGACACGAATCGCAATGTCTGGGTCCTGGCCAATTTGGTTTGGGCGCTGGTGGTGCTTGTTGTGCTTTCGAAGCCAGAAGCCGTAACTAAGTCCTGCGAATAGGTTTGCCAGCAGTAGTCCAACCCAATCGTTGGCCTTGTTGTTTCTGAAAACCTGTCTGTGGGCTGCTTCATGAGCAATAAAGCCGTACTGAGCACTCAAAATACCCAGCAGTGCCACGACAACAAAAGCTGCGATCATCCAGAGCTGATTCTGCTGACTGAGGCCTGCAATAAAACCGCCCAATACCCAAAACCCAACTGCGATCACGGAAAGAGCAGCGAGCCTGATCACGTAGAAGCTTGGTCGCTTTGCCAATAGTCCAGCGTCTCGAACCTGAGTGAGAACCTGATTGAAATGAGTTAGGCCGGGCCTTGTTGCAGTAATGCTCATTTGCGAAGTCTAGGTTGCAATCGCCCCAGAACCGGTTGAACTATCTAAGTTTGGGAAACTCGATGAGCTAGACGTTGAATCTGAACTCAACAACATCGCCATCTTGCATGACGTAATCCTTGCCCTCCATGCGAACCTTGCCCAAGGATTTAGCCTCCTGCATAGAGCCGGCTGCATCCAAATCTCTAAAGGAGACGATTTCAGCCTTGATAAAGCCTCTCTCGAAGTCAGTGTGGATAACGCCGGCCGCCTGGGGAGCTTTCCAACCCTTTCGAATGGTCCAAGCACGGGATTCTTTGGGTCCAGCCGTCAGATAGGTCTGGAGTCCGAGCGTCTCGAAGCCAATTCTTGCCAGCTGGTCGAGTCCTGACTCGGACTGCCCTAGAGACTCCAGGAGTTCCTGAGCTTCAGCTGGATCTAAGTCAATGAGCTCACTATCCACCTTGGCATCTAGAAAGACTGCCTCGGCAGGGGCAACCAGCTTCGCAAGCTCG
>CAYTOH010000059.1:0-6412 GCA_964439375.1 uncultured Aquiluna sp. | reverse complement strand
GAAGCACGAAGCCGAGGAAGAAGAAATACATCGACTCGGGCAGGAACATCGAAACATAGACGTTCACTGGAGATAGTGCCGCAGCCAATGTGAAGCCATAGGCAATCCAGAAGTTCATAAACCGCTTGGCAACCAAGAAAATCATGAAGATAAAGCCAAGGAAGAAGAAAAGGTTTAGATACTTACCGCAGGTGTAGAAGCCAGCACCGCAAAGATTGGTTGAGCTGTAAACCAAGTTGAAGAGATAGTTTGAGAAGTCACCTGCAGGAGAAGGGTCCCAAGGAGCTGCCTTACGGGCGTTGATCGAGTAGAGGTACTCATCACCCAAGATTGCTGGGTTCACCATCGAGACGCGCGAGTAGATCCAACCGCCCGCTGCAAGCAGCGAACCGATCATGAGCAGGTTGCGCCAGTCGGAGAGGAACTTCTTTAGGTTCGTCAATTCGAATCCTTATCTTCTTTGTCTTGGAACTCTTGGTTCTGATTGAACGTCGTATGCGAGAAATGAAAGTAGTAGCTGAACACCCAAAATGATTGCAACCGCAGACAGGGTTACCTGTCCTGCGGTTGTTGCCTGACCTGCAGAGCTCGCAGCAAAGTAGCTGGCAAGACCAAACCAGGTGCCGAAGATAGTGAGGCCGATACCGACTGGAAGCTCAATAGAAGCGATTGACCACTCGCGCAGGTAGTAGCGGTAGAAGATGCGCTTTAGAAGGTTCACGTTGTGGCGGTATGGGAACTCAAGTAAAACCTTGCGAATCTTTAGGTGGCTCTTCTCTTCGCCGTAGACAGCCCGCATTGGGACATCTGCAACCACCGCGTTGATGATGCTGAGCCTAAAGAGAAGGTCAGATTCGAAAAAGTATGAGTTGCGCACCTTGTCTAGGTGAATAGCTTCCAAAGCGCTGCGGTGGATTGCGGTGAACCCATTGGTTGGATCCGTCACTCTCCAGTAGCCCGAGGAAAGCTTTGACCAAAGTGAAAGGACAGCGTTGCCAAAGATCCTGATCTTGGGCATCTCAAAAAGATCCTCAAGGCTGTCGAAGCGATTTCCCTTGGCGTAGTCTGCCTCGCCCCTCACGACCGGAGCGATGATCCTCGGAATTAGCTTTGGGTCCATCTGGCCATCGCCATCAACCTTGACAACGATGTCAACGTCGGATTCAAGGGCTGCTTTGTAACCTGTAATGACAGCTCCCCCGACACCCTTGTTCTCTGTGTGGCGAAGGACGGTGACGCGCTTGTCTTTGCAGTTTTTCTCCACGAAGTCGCCCGATTTGTCTGGGCAAGCATCATCAACAACAAAAATCTTTGAAACCTCAGGGCCAATTTCCTTGATCACATCGAGGATGTGATCGGTAACCCGATATGAAGGGATAACGACAGCTACATTAGGCAAGACACCCCTCCAATCTCCCGCAAAGTCTAATGGCGGTGGTTCAAAGAAGTGGGGAGCGCAACAGCGCTAACTACCACTCTTTGCCCTTGGTTGAAACAGCCCTTGCGACCTCTCGCTTATCTTGGGCCTCTTTCAAAGTCTGACGCTTGTCGTAATCCTTCTTGCCTCGAGCAAGGGCTATCTCAACCTTTGCCCTGCCGTCTTTGAAATACAAGGACAGCGGCACAAGTGTCAAACCAGACTCTTTGGTCTTTACTCCAAGCTTTAGGATCTCCTGGCGGTTGAGCAAAAGCTTTCTTCTTCTGCGAGTGGCGTGGTTAGTCCAAGACCCTTGAAAGAACTCAGGGATGTGGACGTTCTCCAGCCAGGCCTCTCCCTTTTCGATAGTTGCGTAACCGTCGACAAGGGACGCGCGACCTTCGCGAAGGGTCTTTACTTCTGTTCCGGTTAGCACAAGACCAGCCTCATACACGTCTTCTATGTGATAGTCGTGACGGGCTTTGCGGTTGGTGGCAATTGCTTTTTGGCCACGCTCTCTGGGCAAAACCTTGCTCCTAAATCTTTAGGTAGCGCCTAATCGAAAAACCAGACGCCAAGGTGGCAAGGATAACACCGGCAGCTAGAAGATAGGGAGCCACAATCAGCGCCTCCGCTGTGCCAACCAGGCTCGTGAAGGGCAGGCTCGCGGCAAGCAAGTCGGTGACAACAAACTCGGTCAGAGCGAGCATTGCGCCAACCGAGAGCACTGCTCCGATTGTCGCTGCAAAAATACCCTCGAGAATAAACGGGAGCTGGATCGAGAAGTTTGAGGCTCCAACCAAGCGCATGATTCCAATCTCGCGCCTTCTGGAGAAGGCGCTAAGCCTGATGGTGGTGGCAATCAAAAGTGTGGCGCTTAGGAGCATCACACCTGCAATGCCAGCAGCTGCAAGGGATCCAATGTTCAAAAACCCAAATATCTGGTCCAGATAACCACGCTGGTCTCTAACTTCCTCAACACCATCAAGTCCTGCGAAACCTTCGGAAACTAACTGAGACTGCGTTGGGTCAACGAGATTCACCCAGTAAGCCTCATTTAGTTGCTCTGGCTTTATGAACTCAAGCACACTGCTGTCGGCAAACTCTTCTGAGAACTTCTCGTAGGCAGCTTCGTGAGACTCGAAGTAAAACTCTTCAATGTATGGAGCAAGGGCTGCGCTTGAGAGTTGCTCTTGAACTGCAGCCTTTTGTTCTTCTGTTACAGCTCCAACGGGGCAAGCTGTTTCGGGTGAGTAGTCAGTGCAGAGATAGATAGCGACCTGAGCCTTGTCATACCAGTAGTTCTTCATCTCGCTGATTTGAAGTTGCAGCAAGGCTGCAACCCCGACAAAGCTCAGCGAGATAAAGGTCACAAGAATGATTGAGATGACCATTGAGACATTGGAGCGAAGACCTGCCCACATCTCCCCCAGCACAAACCCCGGGTTCATCGCAGATCCTCATCTTCGCTCAGGCTCCAACCACCCTTTGGCGCTGGTGCATCATTCGAAGTGCTCTCAAATGGCGATGAAGCTTGCTCGACGATTTGGTTTGGCTCCGTAGAGACCTCTCTGTAGGAGGCAGTCTGGGCGTCACGAACAATTAGGCCATTGCTTATCTCAACTACACGCTTCTGCATGCGGTCAACAATCGAGCGGTCGTGGGTTGCCATGACAACGGTTGTGCCAGAGAGGTTGATTCGCTCCAGCAGGTTCATGATTTCAATGCTTGTGGCAGGGTCCAAGTTTCCGGTGGGCTCATCGGCCAGCAATATCTCTGGTCGGTTCACGATTGCCCTTGCAACTGCAACCCTCTGCTGCTCTCCTCCGGAGAGCTCAGAGGGAAGCCTGTTTGCTTTTTCCTCCAGGCCAACTAGTCGAAGCACATCTGGAACTGCGGATGAGATGAATGCTTTGCTCTTGCCGATCACCTTGAGTGCGAAGGCAACGTTTTCAAAAACTGTCTTGTTCGGAAGTAAACGGAAGTCCTGGAAGACAACGCCGAGCTTGCGCCTAAAGGTGGGGACTCTTCTGGCCGGAAGCCGCTTTAGGTTCTCGCCGAGAACAAGCACCTCGCCCTCGTTGGCTCGCTCCTCTCGAAGCATCAAGCGCATAAGCGAAGACTTTCCCGAACCTGAGGTGCCGACCAGGAAGACAAACTCTCCCCTTTGGATGTCTAACGAAACCCCGCCAAGGGCAGGCTTATCTGAACCCTTGTAGGTCTTGAATACGTTCTCTAGGCGAATCATGCTTAGCAAAGCCTAGATTCAGATTCTCAAATCACCACGAGCTGTGGTGCGGTGTCCAGAAACTACTCAGAATTAGCTCTGGGTTTGCTTTCTCCAGCGAATCCCTGCGGCGATAAAGCCTGCAATTTCACCATCAAAGACATCGGATGGGTTATTGACTTCGAAGCCAGTTCTGAGATCCTTGACCATTTGGTACGGGGCCATCACGTAGCTGCGCATCTGTTCGCCCCAGCTGGCTTTGACATCTCCCGCAATCTGCTTCTTCTTGGCTTCTTCTTCTTGGCGCTTGAGCTCCAACAACCTTGATTGCAGAACCCTCATCGCAGCTGCTTTGTTTTGCAACTGGCTCTTCTCGTTTTGGCAAGACACAACGATGCCAGTTGGAATGTGCGTGATTCTCACTGCTGAGTCAGTTGTGTTGACCGACTGGCCACCAGGTCCGGAGCTTCTGAAGACGTCGACCCTGATTTCACTATCTGGAACATCAACAACATCGGTTGTTTCAACCAGCGGCACAACCTCAACTGCTGCGAATGAGGTCTGTCTTTTGCCCGCTGCATTGAAAGGGCTCATTCTGACAAGTCGATGTGTTCCTGACTCAACCGAAAGGTTTCCAAAGGCGAAGGGGCTGTCAATCTCGAAGGTGGCGGACTTAATGCCAGCCCCTTCCGCATAGGAAACATCAAGAACTTGAGCCTTGAGCCCCTGCTTCTCGGCAAATCTCAAATACATCCGCATCAGCATTTCTGCAAAGTCAGTTGCGTCATCACCTCCAGCACCGCTTCGAATCGTCACCACAGCGCCCCTGGAGTCAAACTCACCGTTTAGGAGAGTCTCTACTTCTAGGGAATCAATCTTTGCCTTGAGCGCCGTCATCTCCGACTCAACCTCTTTGAGAGCCGAACTCGAGTCTTCCTCGCCAGCAAGCTCCAAAAGAACACTGAGGTCATCTAGCTGTTGCCGGAGGCTTGCAACTGAAGCGAGCCTTGACTTCAGGCGTGAGAGTTGTCCTGTGACCTGTTGAGCCTTGGCCTGATCGTTCCAAAGATCTGGGTTACTGGCTTGAGCTTCTAGTGACTCGATCTCTGCAGCCATCTCTGATGGCTGCAGAACCGCCTCAACTGCGGCTAGAGAGGTCTCCAAAACCGCGAGTTCTTGCTTGAGTTCGTATTCCGCCATAACCAGCTAAGTCTAGACAGTGGAGGCAACTTCCAGCTTTGCCCGAATAGACTCATTTGGACCAAGGGGTTACATGCAGAAACTTACTTTCAGCTCTATCGGGAAGATCCTCGACAAGAAGACTAGGCGCAAGCTCTTGGGCCTAGCTATCGCTCGAGTCGCCGCTAACTTACTTGACCTAATTGGCCTTGCAGGTATCGCTCTTTTGGCAACGTCTTTTGGATCCCTTGCATCGGGCTCAGCAACAAGAGCTCCATTGAATCTCCCGATTGTTGGAGAAATTCTCATCAATGAGATCCAAGCCGTCTTGATTGCCATGGTTGTGGCACTTGTGTTCTTGATGAAGTCCGGGTTCTCCATCTGGCTCAACCTCCTTACCTCCCTGACCGTTGCAGGTCTAGAGGGTCGGTTCTCTAAAGAGTTGGCTGAAGACTTTTTTGCGGCCGCAAAATCAGGACCCGATGCTTCGCCTGAGTCTGTAGCTGAATTTCAAAACCGGGTTTTGTATTCGACTGGAGCAATTAGTAACTTCTTGAATGCTCGCCTCACTTTTATCGCTGAGGCTTCGCTGCTTGTTGCGATGGTCGTCATCTTTATAGCGGTCAACCCGATTGCAACGGTCTCAATGTTTGCGTTCATGGGAACCGTCTTGTTCTTCCTCAACCGCATGATCGGATACCGAATTGTTCGCAACGGCCAACTTCAGCTCAAAGGCTATGAGACCTCCTTGGAGACCAGCAGGGACCTGTTTGGAGTTAAGCGAGAGGCTCTATCGTCCGGAGTGACCCCAACGTGGCTCACAAAGTTCGCAAGAGGCAGAGCACAAGCGGCTCAAGGAACAGCCCTGATTTACACCCTCAACAGCCTCCCCCGCTATGTGGTTGAAACATCACTTGTGCTGGGCATCTTCGCTTTTATCGGTGGGGTTGTAGTGTTCTCAGACCTGCCATCTCAGGCAGTTACCATCGGTGTCTTTATGGCAGGCGGCCTAAGGCTAATTGCCTCCCTACTTCCCCTTCAATCTGCCTTCAACCAAATGCAGGATGGTGCGAACCGAGGTGGACCGGCTTACAACGCTCTACTCGAGAGGCGTTCTTCCGAGGCTTCTACAGAACCTTCTCACTCCGTCTCCATTGAAGGTAACCCCGGCATCTCCTTCAAGGATGTGAGCTTCACCTACCCCGGTTCTGATTCACCAGTTATCTCAAACATCAGCTTTGAGATTCAGCCCCTAACCAAAGTTGCAATTGTTGGTCCTTCGGGGGCTGGTAAGTCAACGATCTTTGACCTTGCAACTGGCTTCAGAGAGCCCTCGAAGGGCTCTATCACTGTCGGTGGGCTGAACCCCAGAGAGATCCTCTTTGGAGCACCTGGGACCTTTGGCATTGTGACTCAGCGCCCCCACCTTGTCACAGGCTCAATCCTTGAGAACGTCTCTTTGGTCGAAGACGGTGCCACAAACAAAGACAAGGTAATGCAGTCACTTGTAAGGGCGGGCTTGGGTCACTTCACTGCACCCGAGAACTGGTTTGAGCTGCAGATTCGCCCCGATGCTGGTCAACTATCCG
>CAYTOH010000058.1:0-6422 GCA_964439375.1 uncultured Aquiluna sp. | reverse complement strand
ACATCCCTTACAGCAAGCTCTTCGAGGACCGCTTTGTGTTTTTGGGGGTTCAAGTCGACGACGCTTCTGCGGATGACATTATGGCGCAGCTATTGGTCCTGGAGTCCCAAGACCCAGAGCGCGACATCACCATGTACATCAATTCACCAGGGGGGTCGTTTACAGCGCTGACCGCCATTTACGACACCATGCAATACATCAAGCCTCAGATTCAGACGGTGTGCCTAGGTCAAGCTGCCTCCGCCGCGGCTGTCTTGCTAGCAGCGGGTGCGAAGGGCAAGCGCCTTGCGTTGCCAAACGCTCGCGTGTTGATCCACCAACCATCTTCCGGTGGTGGGGGTCAAGGTCAGGCTTCTGACATTGAAATTCAGGCTAGAGAGATAATGCGTATGCGCGAGTGGCTTGAGGAAACTTTGGCGCACCACTCGGGGCGCGATTTGGCGCAGGTCTCTAAAGACATTGACAGAGACAAGATTCTCACCGCCAAAGAAGCGCTGGACTATGGCCTTATCGACCAGGTGCTCACCAGTCGCAAAGGATAATGGGCTCGCCACCTAAGCCAAATAGTCTTTGTCAGGATATAGGGTTTTCCCATGACATTGACTGAGACTTCAGATCTGCTCAAGTGCACTTTCTGCGGAAAGAGCCAAAAGCAGGTCAGAAAGCTAATCGCTGGACCGTCTGTCTACATCTGCGATGAATGCATCGAGCTTTGCAATGAAATCATCGAAGAGGAGCTTGGCGGCGCTGCCGCGCAAGCAACCGAGAGCCTCGATCTTCCTAATCCGAAGGAGATTAAGGCCTTTCTTGACGAGTATGTGATAGGCCAGGATGCGGCCAAGAAGCAGCTTTCGGTTGCGGTCTACAACCACTACAAGAGAATTCGGGCTGCAGGAACTCTAACCAGAAGCGGCAAGAGCCACGATGACATCGAGATTGCTAAGTCAAACATTTTGATGATTGGACCCACCGGTTGCGGGAAGACTTACCTTGCCCAGACCCTCGCTAAGCGATTGAATGTCCCATTCGCCGTTGCTGACGCAACTGCGCTGACCGAGGCTGGCTACGTTGGCGAGGATGTTGAGAACATTCTGCTGAAGCTTCTCCAGGCTGCTGACTTTGATCCGAAGCGCGCTGAGACTGGGATTATTTACATTGACGAAATCGACAAAATTTCCCGTAAGGCGGAAAACCCCTCAATCACCCGAGATGTCTCTGGGGAGGGAGTGCAGCAAGCTCTGCTAAAGATACTTGAGGGTACGGTTGCATCTGTACCTCCCCAGGGGGGTCGCAAGCACCCGCAGCAGGAGTTCATTCAGATTGATACAACAAATGTGCTCTTTATCGTTGCAGGTGCCTTTGCAGGCCTGGAGGCTATTGTTGGTGAGCGCACTGGAAAGAAGGGAATTGGCTTCGGTTCTCCTCTAAAGGAGAAGGCAGAGACCAACGATGTATTCAGGCAGGTCCAACCGGAGGACTTGAGGAAATTCGGGTTGATTCCTGAATTCATAGGTCGATTGCCAGTGATTGCAACTGTTGAAGAACTGGACAAGCCAGCACTAATCGCAATTTTGACCGAACCGAAGAATGCCTTGGTCAAGCAGTACCAGAGAATGTTCGAGATTGACGGCTTCGACCTTGAGTTTGAGCCAGAGGCCATAGAGCTCATCGCAGACCTAGCCGTTGCTCGGGAGACTGGAGCGCGTGGCCTTAGGGCAATTCTTGAGGAGATTTTGGGTCCGATAATGTTCGAACTCCCTGGATCTAAAGAGCAGGGGAAGGTTGTTATCACTGGCGAAATTGTCAGGACAAAGTCGCTTCCAAAGGTTCAGCCCGTTCCACGCCTCAAAGAGAAATCTGCCTAGAGGCTCGAAATTAGCAATCAGCGTCTCGCGCCATACATTGCAGGCACCGTAGCGTCGACAACTGGGTCGATTGCCACATTCGGCATTGCTATCGCCGGCCTAAGTGCCATGGGCGCATCTAGCTCTCAGACGGCAACTGCCTTGGCTGTCATGCTGGTTGGATACGGCGTGTTGTCTATCGGCCTAAGCTGGTGGCTCAAGATGCCAGTTAGTGTCGTCTGGTCAACCCCCGGCGCTGCTTTCTTGGCATCGTCGGTGCTTCTGGGTATTGAATTCTCCGAGGCTGTTGGGGCGTTTTTGGTTGCCAGCATTCTCATCGCACTGACCGGTTTGTGGCCGTGGCTTGGGAGAGTGGTTGGAAAGATACCACCTCAAATCTCCGCCGCCATGTTGGCTGGAGTGATCTTTCCGTTCGTCATTTCGACCGTCAATGCAGCTATTGGTTTCCCGTTTTTAATCGCACCGGTTCTATTGATCTGGTTTGTGTTGAACAGGCTTTATCCAATCTGGGCATCGCCAGCTGCGATTCTGACGGGATTCCTGCTCATCGGGCTGAGCTCAGAAGTCAACGACTACTCAATGAGAACTTTTCTGCCCGAGCTTCTCATAGTTATGCCAAGTTTTGATTTGGGTGCGATTATTGCAATCGGCATTCCCCTCTATCTAATAACCATGGCTTCGCAGAACTTGCCCGGTTTAGCGATTATGAATTCCCTTGGATTCAAGCTGCCAACCAGGGCAGTGTTTGCAACAACTGGGGCTGGATCGACAGTCACAGCACTTTTTGGAGGATTTGGCCTCAATCTGGCAGCCATCACGGCCGCCCTAAATGCGGATGCCTCAGCAGCCCAAGATCCAAATAGGCGCTGGATCGCCTCAAGCTGGGGAGGTGTTGTTTACATCCTCTTCGCTATTTTTGCGGCACCTTTTGCCAGTTTCGTTATGGCAGTCCCAAGAGACCTGTTACTCGCTCTCGCCGGTTTGGCGCTACTCAATACTTTTGCAGGTGCGCTCAAGTCAGCGGTCGTTGATGAATCGATGCGACTCGCGGGTACTGTTACGTTCCTCGTCGGTGCGGCGGGAATCACGATTCTCGGTATTGGTGGAGCGTTTTGGGCTTTGGTTGCAGGGGTTTTGGTCTGGCTAACCTACAAGCCCTCTGCGCTCAAGTAGAGGCTGGATATCTGGTTCACGACCTAAGAATTCCTTCACCAAGGTCATCGAATCCTTTGAACCGCCTCGTGAGAGCAAGTAATCGCTGAAACGCTGCCCATTCGCTCTAGTTAGGCCTCCATTGTTCTTGAACCAAGTAACACTGTCGGCATCGAGGATTTCGCTCCAGATGTAGCCGTAGTATCCGGCAGAGTAGCCACCTGCAAAAATGTGAGCAAAGTAGCTAGTGCGATACCGAGTCGGGACTGGAGCGAAGTTCAGACCGTAGTCTTCGATTGCATTTGCCTCGAACTCAACTAAATTCTCGGGGGTGCTCTCCTGAGAGTGCAGAGCTAAATCAAGAATCGCTGCCTGGAGGTAGTGAGTTGTCTCAAAGCCTTGATTGAAGCCTTCAGCTTTGGTCAGCTTCTCGACCCACTCGAGCCCTAGTGGTTCGCCAGTCTGAAAGTGAACAGCGTAGTTCTGTAAAACCTCTGGCCAGAGCATCCACATTTCATTCCCCTGCGATGGGAATTCCACAAAGTCTCGCTCGACGCTAGTGCCGCTGAATCTTGGGTAGCGAACGTTTGACAGCAGTCCGTGAAGGGTGTGCCCAAACTCGTGGAACAAGGTGTTGACCTCATCGAAGGTCATCAACGCTGGGTTTCCAGGGGCCGGCTTTGGAATGTTCATGTTGTTCACAACAACCGGTAGCTTGCCCAGCAGGTGTGATTGGTCTACCAGGTTGTTCATCCATGCGCCACCGCGCTTTGAAGGCCTCGCGAAAGGGTCAAATAGGTAAAGTCCGCAATCTGAACCGTCTTCAAACTTGACCTGATAAATCCAGTTTTCGGTGTGGTAGCCAACAAGATCGTCGCGACGGTGAAAACTCAACCCAAAAAGCTTCCCTGCAGCATAGAAGACGCCGTCCTCGAGAACCTTGCGCAGTTCGAAGTAGGGCTTCAGGACGGTGACATCGATTGCATACTCTTTAGTTCTGAGTTGTTCGGTGTAGCGATTCCAGTCCCAGGCCTGAAGTTCGCCTTGGGTTTCGAGGTTCATCAGCTCCTGAAGCTTCGAGGCTTCAAGCTCAGCGTTACGCCTTGCCGCAGGGGCAATTCTCCTAAGCACCTTGTGGACGTTTGCTCCACTACCTGCTGTCTGTTGTGCCGTTACATAGTCGACGTAATTGGCATAGCCAAAGAGCGCAGCCTTCTCTCTCCGGAGGTCGAGCATTTCCTTGACAACCGCGCTGGTGTCATTCTCGTTGCCACGCTGTCCGCGAGAGAGGGTTGCCTTGAGGATCTCTTCACGTAGGCTTCTGTCGGTAAGGCTTGCAAGCAGTGGGTGCCCTGAATAGTTCAACAGCGGAATGGTGTAGCCGTCATGACCTCGATCTTGGGCCGCTTGCTTGCATGCAGCTATCTCGGAATCTGTCAGACCATTAAGTCTTTCCGCGGAGTCGAGGTGAATTGCTAGATCATTACTATCTGCCAAGAGGCGCTTGTCAAACTCTGCTTCAAGAAGGGAAATTCGTTCGTTTATTTCTCCGACCCGTTGACGAGATTTCTCGGACAGAGCCGCTCCAGCAAACTTGAAATCCTTGATGTATCGCGTCAGTAGCCAGTCACTTTCTTGGTCAAGACTCAGCTGCCCGCTGGCTCGCTTTGCGTCTAACTCGGTTATGCGGGCAAAGAGGCTCTGGTTCAATCGAATTGAATCAATATGAGCGGCGAGCCTCGGACCAATCTCTGCTTCCAGCTTCTGGATAGTTGGATTTGTGTCGCTGGATGACTTGTTATAGAAGACCATCATTGTGGTGTTTAGTAAATCGCCGGCTTGCTCCATGGCCACGACTGTGTTTTCGAACGTGACTGGCTGAGAGGCGATTATCTGGGCGATTTCAGAGTTATGAGCCTCGACCGCATGCTCGAAAGCCGGAAGGTAGTGCTCGTCTTTCAGCTGCGCAAAATCAGGAAGCTCGAAGGGAAGTTTTGACTGGGTTAGAAGAGGATTGACCATGCAATCAGCTTATTGGGGTTCGGCGAACACCACTTCACTCAACATCACTTCGTTACCTTCTTGCAGTTCCAGATTCGAGATTCTCCCCACAGCCTTAAGGTCAGTGAGAATTAGAGCTAGCGAAGCAGGGCCTGTGAGCCTAGCGCTCGCAATCTCAGCTTTCATAGAGAGCTTCAAGTCGGACTTGCTCTTTCTCACCGCAATCAGAGCCTGAGCAGCATGGTCGATCAGTTCCGCGCCCTCGTAGCCATCAAGTTCATCGGCCGTGGGCCAGCTGGAGTTGTGGATTGAGCCCTCTTGCCACCAAGACCAGACCTCTTCTGTGGCATATGGAATGAATGGCGCTAGCAGTCGCAGGAACACGCCGGTTGCAAGCCTGAGAGCAAGGACTGCACTTCCTACTTGTTCAGCAGTCTGACCGCCGTTTCCGTAGAAGCGGTCCTTGACAAGCTCAACGTAGTCGTCGGTGAAGTTCCAGAACAACGTCTCAGTGGTTTCCAGGGCCTTGGTGTGGTCATAATTCTCGAAGGCCTGGGTTGCAATCGAAATTTGAGCCCTGAGTTTTGCCAGCATCGCGCGGTCGATTGGCTCGGTAACTTCTGTGATGCCCTGCGGCACAGCTTCGGTGAGGGCGAAGCGGGCCGCGTTGAGAACCTTATTCGCGAGTCGTCTACCGATCTTCATTTGACCCTCGTCAAATGCGGCATCTGTACCTAGTCGCGCAGCGGCAGCCCAATATCGAACTGCGTCGGAGCCGTGAGCCTCAAGCAGGTCGTTTGGAACAACCACGTTGCCTTTGGACTTTGACATCTTCTTTCGGTCTGGATCCAAGATCCAACCTGAAATGCCTGCGTTCTTCCAAGGTAGCTTTCCATGCTCGAGCTCAGACCGCAGCAGTGTCGAAAACAGCCAGGTGCGGATAATGTCTTGCCCCTGTGGCCTTAGGTCGAATGGAAAAACCCTCTCAAAATGCTCTGGATCCGACAGCCAGCCACAGGCCAGCGGAGGCGTAAGAGATGAGGTTGCCCATGTGTCCATGATGTCGTGCTCACCTATGAATCCTCCGGCCTGACCGCGTTGCGACTCTGAGTAACCCTGTGGGGTGTCAACAGAAGGGTCTACTGGAAGCTGGTCGCTAGTGGGGGTCAGTGGGCTATCGAAGTTCGGATTTCCATTGGAGTCAAGTGGATACCAGACGGGAATCGGGACACCGAAGTAGCGTTGGCGTGAAATCAGCCAGTCACCGTTTAGGCCATTGATCCAGTTTTCGAGCCTGACTCTCATGAAGTCTGGGTGGAACTTGAGCTCTTTTCCTAGAGCAATTAGTCGTTCTGCCAAATCCTGGTCTTTTCCGCCGTTGCGGATGTACCACTGACGTGTGGA
>CAYTOH010000057.1:0-6551 GCA_964439375.1 uncultured Aquiluna sp. | reverse complement strand
TGGCCGCAAACATCAACTCAGGACTCTGGGTTAGCGCGGCAACCAACAGGGCCGATCGGGAGACATTGAAAACAGCATCCGTGTGAGGAACTGAGTCCGGCTGCAAACTACGGGCAAGCTTGGTGGACATCTGGTTTGGCGGCACTAGAACCAAAGGTGAAACACCGCGGTGAACAGTGAGCTTTTTGTGATGGGGTCCATCGTTATCAACCCAAGCAATGGTCAAGCCACCAAACAGCGCGGGTGCGACGTTATCTGGGTGCCCTTCAATGTCTGTTGCGAACCGCAAAAGCTCAGCTTCAGAAAACTCCCGCTCGGTGCTGAGTAGGCCAGCTGCCAACATGACTCCGCCTGAGACTGCCGCGCCGGACGAGCCCATTCCTCTGCCGTGGGGAATATGGTTGTGGCACGTAATCTTCAGCCCTGGAACAGGCTTGCCAACCTTTGCAAAAACTGACTTGATCGTCTGGAAGATCAGATTTGATTCATCAGTGGGAATGTCATCTGCACCTTCGCCATGAACCTCAATTTGGAGTCCCGACGGGGTGACCTCCGCCTGATACTCGTCGTAGAAGCTAAGCGCCATGCCCAAGGTGTCAAAGCCAGGTCCGAGGTTTGCACTGGTGGCAGGGATCTTGACAGTTACCTTCATTTGTTTCTCGCCAACCCGAGTAGTCCCGCAACGGAGTCCGCCGTTGCGGCGACCTTCTTGGGCTTAATCGCCCTGCCGCGGTCATCCTTGAGAGCCCAATCTGGATCCTTTAGGCCGTGACCAGTGACCGTCACAACAATCGAACTCACTTTAGGAAGTTGGCCTAGCTGCTTGGCTTTGTAAAGACCAGCCGCTCCCGTGGCACTAGACGGCTCAACAAATACGCCGGCTTCTTGCGATAGGAACCTGTGCATCCAAAGGATTTCCTTGTCAGTCACCGCACCAAAAGCTCCGCCGGTGTCCGCCTTGGCCGCTTGAGCCAGGTCCCAGGATGCAGGGTTTCCGATACGAATGGCTGTTGCAATTGTCTCAGGCTTTTTCACTGGAGAACCCTGAATGAAAGGGGCGCTGCCGGCGGCCTGGATTCCCCAAAGCTTTGGTAGCTGTTGGATTCTGCCGATATCGCGCTCCTCGCGATAACCCAGGTGATAGGCCGAGATGTTACCGGCATTGCCAAGTGGCATCGCGTGAAGATCGGGTGCAAAACCAAGTGCATCAAACACCTCGAATGCAGCCGTTTTTTGGCCCTGAAGTCGATCTGGATTCACCGAGTTCACAAGGAACACCGGGTAGTTCTCGCTGAGCTCCCGAGCGAGCCTGAGGCAATCATCGAAGTTGCCGCGGACCTGAAGGATTTGGGCTTTGTGAGCTACAGCCTGAGAAAGCTTGCCCCATGAGATCTTTCCTGCTGGGACCAAAACAACAGACTGCATGCCAGCCTTCACCGCATAGGCTGCGGCAGAAGCCGAAGTGTTGCCAGTTGAAGCGGCAATAACAGCCTTTGCGCCGTGCGCAGCAGCCTTTGAAACTGCCGTGGTCATACCGCGGTCCTTGAATGAACCTGTTGGATTCATGCCCTCATACTTGAGGTGAACTGAGCCAACATCAAGCAGTTTGGCCAGCGCTGGAGCTTCAATCAGAGGAGTTCCGCCCTCCCCCAGAGTCACAATGGGATCGGACTCGCTAAATGGAAGACGATCTAAGTACTCGCGAATTACCCCTCGCCACTGGTGAGCCATTACATTCCCTCCACTCGGATGACCGAGGTAACACTTCTTACCGCATCATTCTTGCGAAGCGATTGAACAACCTGCTCTAGGTCAGCCTCAGAAGCACGGTGTGTCATGACCGTTAGAAGCGCATCCTGCTCTGCTGGCGTCTGACTGACTGTCTCAACGCTCACGCCGTGGGTAGCAAAGATCGAGGCGATAGAAGCCAAAACACCCGGTAGATCCAAAACCTGAAGTGTGATCTGATATCGGGTTTCAATTTCTTGAACCGGCAGCGACTCCAGGTCGGCGTGCACCGAGTCAGAGAGGCCAGGGCCACCCGCTAGGTGTCTCTTCGCAGCTGACACTAAATCTCCCAAAACGGCAGAGGCGGTCTGAGTGCCGCCCGCGCCAGCGCCATAAAACATCAGCTGACCAGCAGACTCCGCTTCAACGAACACGGCGTTGTAGGCACCTCGAACCGAAGCCAGCGGATGGGTTAGGGGGATCAGGGTTGGATGGACGCGGGCCACCAAACCTTCCCCGACTCGCTCGCAAATGGCCAGTAGCTTCACCCGATACCCAGCCAGCATTGCAGTTTCGATGGTCTGCGCTGAAATTCCGGTGATGCCCTCGCGATAGACCTTCTCAACTGGAACCTCTGAGTGAAAAGCGAGCGAGGCGAGAATTGCTGCCTTGCTGGCAGCATCGAATCCTTCAATGTCTGCGGTTGGGTCAGCTTCTGCGTAACCAAGGGAGGTGGCCTCCGCAAGGGCTTCGGCAAATTCCGCGCCCGTTGACTCCATCCTGTCCAAGATGAAGTTAGTCGTCCCATTGACGATGCCCATCACTCGGTTGACCTTGTCTCCGGCAAGCGACTCACGAAGTGGCCTAATAATTGGAATAGCTCCACCAACTGCAGCTTCAAAATAGAGCTGAGCCCCAAGTTGTTCGGCTAGGTCGAAGAGCTCTGGGCCGTGTGCGGCGATAAGAGCTTTGTTGGCCGTCACCACATCGGCACCAGATTCGAGTGCCATGCGAACATAAGTCCTCGCTGGCTCTATACCGCCCAGGAGCTCGATCACGATATCTGATCCGAGAATGAGGGTCTCTGCGTCACTGGTCAGCAACTCTTCGGGAATCACCGAGCCGCGCTTAACCTTGGGGTCACGCACCAACACGCCAGCTAGCTCAACGCCTGTTCCGACTCGCTGCGCTAGCTCATCCTGATTTTCAATCAGAAGTCTTGCGACCTGCGATCCGACTGACCCCGCACCCAAGAGTGCAACGCGAATTGGACGGTAAGCAGTTTTCATTAGACCGACCTGCCTGATTCATAACTAGCATCCCTGGATAGCAAATCTTGCTCGGTCTCGGCACGCACCAAGACCTGGGAGCCCCCTGATTTAACCGCCACCACGGCGGGCCTTGTTAGGAAGTTGTAATTTGAGGAAAGGGAAAAGCAGTAAGCACCGGTTGCTGGCACAGCCAGAAGATCGTTGACTGCAAGGTCGGATGGAAGGTAATCGTTTTTGACGACGATGTCCCCAGACTCGCAGTGCTTACCGACCACCCGGACCAGTGCACCAGTTGCCGCAGAGCTTCGAGATGCGAGCGCCGCCGAGTATTCAGCCTCATAAAGAGCTGGCCTAGCGTTGTCGCTCATGCCGCCGTCAACACTCACATACCTTCTGATGGCCGGAGCTCCAGAGTCAGAGACCTGCACATCCTTGATTGTTCCAACCGAGTAAAGCGTTACACCAGCTGGTCCAGCAATCACTCGTCCTGGCTCAAAGGCAAGTTTGGGAATCGCAATTCCGAGCTCGCTGCACTTTTGAGCCACGGCCGCAGTGATGCGGTCGGCCATTTCGCCTAGCGGCATTGGGTGGTCAGCACTGGTGTAGCTGATTCCAAAGCCACCACCAAGGTTAAGCTCTGGAACCTCTCCCCCGGCAAGCAACTGAGCATGCAAATCCAGCAAGCGCTCCGCAGATGCGATAAAGCCGTCAACGACAAAGATCTGCGAGCCAATGTGGGAGTGCAGACCCAAGAATTTCAAGTGTGAGTGAGATCGGATTTTTGCAACCAGGTCGGGCACATCAGAGATTGCTATGCCAAACTTCTGGTCTTCTCTTGCAGTAGCCAAGTACTCGTGAGTGTGAGCGTGAACACCAGAGTTGACGCGCAGCCTAACGGCTTGAGTTTTTCCCTGGGCGGTTGCAACTGATGCGATGCGCTCGATCTCGAGTTCGGAGTCAATAACGATGACACCAACATCGGCCATTACTGCTCGGCCTATCTCTACAAGTGACTTGTTGTTCCCGTGGAGCCCGATTCGCTCTCCCGGCATCCCAGCTGCCAAAGCTACCGCTAGTTCTCCGCCGGTGGAAACGTCAATTGAAAGCCCAGCGGCCTCCACCCATTTCACAACATCGATTGTGAGTAGAGCTTTAGATGCGTAGTAGACCTTGGCAGATGTGCCGTGCTTTTGGGATGCCTTGTCAAACGCTCGTTTGGTAGCTAGCAGCCTGGATTCAAAGTCTTCTTGGTCTATCACATAGAGCGGCGAGCCATGTCTTCGCACCAGTTCGCGAGCGCCGACGCCACCAATCTGCAGTTCCCCATCAGCGTCACGCTTGGCAGTTCTCGGCCAAACCCTCGAATCAAGCAGGTTCAAATCTTCGGCTGGCGCTAGCCACTGCGGGGCAAGGGGATTCTTCATGATCACATCCGCTCCGGGGCAGAAACGCCAAGCAACGAAAGTCCCTGGCCTAAGACCACTCCCGCTGCATTGTTTAGCCAGAGCCTTGTTCTGTGAACAGTCTCAACGGGCTTGTCGCCCATTGGGGTAACTCGACAGTTGTCATACCAACGGTGGTAACTGCCCGCTACCTCCTCCAGATACCTTGCAATCCTGTGTGGTTCTCTGAACTGCGCGGCGCTCAGGACCTGTCTTGGGAACTCGCTTAGCTTTGCAAGCAGTTCTGATTCACTCTCGTGCGAAAGCAATCCAGGCTCAAACTCAGCCAGGTCAACACCGAGTGATTTGGCATTCTTCTCAACCTGTTTGGTGCGGGCATGCGCATACTGAACATAAAACACCGGGTTGTCATTGGTCTTTTTGGTCAGCTGCTCGAGATCAACATCTAAGGATGAGTTAATTGACGACCTCGTCAGTGCATAACGCGCAGCATCAACACCAACTACATCTACCAAATCTTCCATGGTGACAACGGTCCCCGCACGCTTGGACATTCTCACTGGCTCACCGTCTCTGACCAGGTTCACCATCTGACCAATCAAGATCTCGAGGTTCTCGCCAGGTGTGTCTCCAAAAGCGGCACAGAGCGCCATCATCCTTGGCACATAACCGTGATGGTCAGCCCCCAGCATATAGATGCAACGGTCAAAACCGCGAGCCCGCTTGTTTTGGTAGTAAGCAATGTCTCCGGCAATGTATGCAGCTTCACCATCTGACTTGATTACCACCCGGTCGCGGTCATCCCCAAAGGTTGTCGAGCGCAACCAGACAGCGCCATCTTCTTCAAAGATGTGCCCCTTCTCACGAAGCAGTTGGACCGAGCGCTCAACTTCGCCAGACTCGTAAAGCGAGTTCTCGTGGAAGTAAACATCGAAGTCGACCCCGAATTCATGAAGCGACTGTCGAATCTGCCCAAACATCAGCTCGACTCCGGTCGACCTAAAGACCTCTTGAGCATCTGAATCAGACAACGACAAAGCATTTGGGTGCTGTGCCAGAATCTGCTCGGCAATCTCGTTGATGTATTGCCCGGCATAGCCGTCTTCAGGAGCTGGTTCACCCTTTGCAGAGGCCAGCAAAGATCTGGCAAAGCGATCAATTTGAGCCCCGTGGTCGTTGAAGTAATACTCCCGGGTGACCTTAGCGCCAACAAACTCCAAGATTCTCGCTAATGAGTCCCCGACCGCAGCCCAGCGAGTTCCACCAAGGTGGATTGGACCAGTTGGGTTTGCAGAAACAAACTCTAGGTTCAGTTTGAGGCCAGCTAGCTCGCTTGACTTACCGTAAGCAATGCCAGCCTCAACAATTTCCTTCGCCAGTGAGCCAGCGGCTGCATCCGATACAAAAATGTTGAGAAATCCAGGCCCAGCAATCTCAACCTTCTCAACGCCTTCAGCCTTCATTAGCTCCGGAGCCAAAAGC
Organism: uncultured Aquiluna sp.; assembly: GCA_964439375.1. Taxonomy (GTDB): domain Bacteria; phylum Actinomycetota; class Actinomycetes; order Actinomycetales; family Microbacteriaceae; genus Aquiluna. Next base: position 667 of record CAYTOH010000057.1, on the reverse strand, counting down.
TCAGCAAAATCCCTAGGCTTCATCCCAGCTTTTGTGGCTAGCTGCATGGCCACGTTGCTTGCCCAATCGCCGTGATCACGATTTTTCGGACGTTCGACGACGACTTCAGTTGGAACATCCGCAAGCGCAACTGATCCACTGGTGTGAAGCTTTTGGAGCGCTTGCACAATAGCTGCAGAAAGTTGCTCTGGGGTCACAGGGGGTCCTAATGAGAGAGTCCAGCGTTGGAATCAGGCGGTGGGTAAATCATACCGCCCAGGGCTAATCGCACCAGACTTCGAGGCGCTGCCGCGCGCTGAGTGGCGGTAGGGGCTTACTTCACCGAGCCGGCGGTTAGACCACGCACGAAGTATCGCTGGAGACCGAAGAAGACCAGGAGCGGAACAACCAGCGAGATGAAAGCACCCGCGGCAACATCCTGCCAACCCTGGCCAAATTGGCCCAATAGCTTCAAAAGCTCGTAGGTGAGAACCGGCCTGGTTTGGCCAACAAATATGAAGGCTATGAGGTAGTCATTCCACACCCAAAGGAACTGGAAGATAGCGAAGGAAGCAATGGCTGGCATAGAAAGTGGCAGCACCAAAGACCAGAAAATCTTGTAGTAGCTAGCTCCGTCAATCCTCGCCGCCTCAATCAATGAGGTTGGAATTGTGAGCATGTAGTTACG
>CAYTOH010000056.1:0-6554 GCA_964439375.1 uncultured Aquiluna sp. | reverse complement strand
AATCAAGTTTCTTTGGTGGTTGAGTTTCCGAGACTAGCTCTTCACTGATGCCTGTGAAATGGATCTTTGTGTCGTCTTGAGCAATGCTGATAACTCTTTTGTGCTTCAGGATCTCCGCGCTCGGGCTTGGGTTTAGGTCGACAACACCGTTTTCGTGTGAGAGTCCAATGACACTTGCGGTATTGAAACTCAGTAGAGCATCTCCATAGGTTTTTCCCGCCAACGCAGGCATTGGGGTGAAATAAATCTCATCCCCAGCAAAATCCAAAAGATCTAGAAAAACTTCGGACAGACCCGGTTGTCGAGAAGATTGAGCAATTACCTTGGCCGCTACCTGGTCGCTCCTCACTGGAATAACCCGTCCACTTGAAGTCCGCATGAGGTCTTCGACAAATTCAGAATTTGTTGCTTCGGCAACAATCTTTACCCCAGGAGCTAGAGATGACTCTTGGAGGGCAAGTACCGTGTGGACCACCCCAGCATGCAATGGATTTTCAGGGTCAAGGACAATTACCGAGCTGAATGTAGAGAGTTTTAGGGTCTCTAGGGTTTCAATCTGTGCAGGATTACCAACGAAGGTCTTGATTTTGAGTCGCCCGTTTGGTTTGGTATGGAGCTTGATTTGCTCGCGCCCGTGCTCGACTTCAACCTCGGACAAGATCACAACTTTGGTCCTGCGACCTTTTGGCCTAGCGAGGGCGAGCTCGTCGAGAATCGGGAACAGCCGTCTTGACCAGCCCAATATAAGTACCTTGCCCGCAAAACCAGCTGTGGCTTGAGGGGCTGCAGGGCTGAAGGGATACCGTTTGCGAGGCATGCTGGGAAGTCTATCTTTTTCGACTTGGTGAAAAGCAAGTGGTTGCTGTGAATGGGCTGAGCTAGGGATAGGTCGGCTAGAACAGCTTGGTCCTAGCTAACCTCAACACTGAGGCTCATGCCGTCCTCAGACACATCTGCCTTGACCATCGAACCATCCTCAACTTTGCCTGCAAGCAATAGGTTTGCGAGCTTGTCGTCAATCTCCTTTTGCATGAGTCTGCGCAAGGGTCTCGCGCCATAAACCGGGTCATAGCCGTTCTCTGCGAGCCAGAGCCTTGCGGCTGGCGTCACGCCCAGGGTCAACCTCTTCTCTTCAAGACGCTTTGAGAGCTTGTCGATGTTGAGATCGACAATGAAGCCGAGCTCTTCTTTGCTGAGGGCATCAAAAATCACAACATCGTCGAGTCGGTTTAGAAACTCTGGTTTGAAACTGGCTCTGACCATGGTCATCACCGCTTCACGCTTTTGCTGGTCGTCAAGCTCTGGATCAATCAAGAACTGGGAGCCTAGGTTTGAGGTGAGGATCAGGATGACGTTCTTGAAGTCAACTGTTCTGCCCTGTCCATCTGTGAGGCGGCCATCATCCAGGACCTGAAGCAGGATGTCGAATACCTCTGGGTGGGCTTTTTCAATCTCATCGAGCAGAACTATTGAGTAGGGCCGACGTCTAACCGCTTCGGTTAGCTGACCGCCCTCTTCATATCCGATGTATCCAGGGGGAGCTCCGACCAGTCTCGAGACACTGTGCTTCTCTGAGTACTCGGACATGTCAATACGAACCATGGCTTTTTCATCGTCAAACAAGAAAGCCGCCAGGCTCTTGGCAAGCTCGGTCTTTCCAACACCGGTTGGCCCTAGGAACATAAACGATCCGGTTGGGCGGTCAGGGTCTGAGATGCCGGCCTTTGTCCTGCGAACAGCATCGCTAACTGCCTTCACTGCAGCCTGCTGGCCAATGAGGCGCTTGCCGAGTTCGAGTTCGAGCTGAAGTAGTTTCTGAGATTCACCGGCGAGAAGCTTGCCGGTTGGTATTCCGGTCCACGCTGAAACAACCGCAGCAATCTCATCCTCGGAGACCTGCTCCCCAACCATTCGCTCCTGGGTAGAACCGTTTTGGTTCTCCGCCTCTTTGAGCTGCTTCTCAAGGGCAGGTATTTCTCCGTAGAGCAAGCGTGAGGCTAGCTCGAGGTTTGCTTCACGCTGCGCCCTGTCGGCTGCGATTCTGAGCGAATCCAGTTTGGTCTTGAGCTCTCCGACTTTATTCAGTTCAGATCGTTCTTTTTCCCAACGCGCATTTAGTGTGTCGAGCTTGAGCTGCTTCTCCTGCAGGTCTTCCTGCAATTTCTCAAGGCGTTGCTTCGAGGCATCGTCTTTTTCCTTTTTGAGGGCCAGCTCTTCAAGTTTGAGACGATCCACCGAGCGCCTGAGCTCATCGATTTCAACGGGCGCTGAGTCAATCTCCATACGCAGTCTCGATGCAGCCTCATCGACAAGATCGATTGCCTTGTCGGGCAGCTGGCGGCCGGTGATGTAGCGGTTGGAGAGCTGTGCAGCTGCAACCAAAGCACTGTCTGCGATGGTTACTTTGTGGTGGGCTTCATAGCGTTCTTTGAGGCCTCGAAGAATAGCGATGGTGTCTTCGACACTTGGTTCTCCAACAAAAACCTGCTGGAACCTGCGCTCTAACGCGCTGTCTTTTTCGATTCGCTCACGGTATTCATCCAGAGTGGTAGCACCAATTAGCCTCAGCTCTCCCCTGGCAAGCATGGGCTTGAGCATGTTCGAGGCGTCCATCGAGCCATCTGCTGCACCGGCACCCACCAGAGTGTGGAGTTCGTCAATGAAGGTGATTACGCTGCCCTCGGCATCTTGAATCTCCTTGAGCACAGCCTTTAGGCGCTCTTCAAACTCACCGCGGAACTTGGAGCCTGCGACCATAGCTCCGAGGTCAAGGCTGATCAGGGTCTTGCCCTTGAGACTCTCTGGCACATCGCCCGCGACAATGCGCTGGGCAAGGCCCTCAACTACGGCAGTCTTTCCGACCCCAGGCTCACCGATAAGCACCGGGTTGTTCTTTGTCCTGCGGGAAAGCACCTGGCTAACCCTTCTAATCTCAGCGTCTCGACCGATAACCGGATCAAGCTTTCCAGCTCTTGCGACCTCGGTTAGGTCGATTCCAAACTGCTCAAGGGCAGATTTTTGTTCTTGCTCTTGTGGTTGCATTAGCGCCTCCTCCAAAGCACCACCGAACCGCTCCTTTCAGGTCGCTGTCCGGGGTTGAGTCTGATGACTCCCTGTTCTCCAGCGGCAAACACGCGGTTTCCTGGCTGGTTCATAACTTGGTTTGCAAGCTCTCTTTCAAGATCTCGCACGCGAGCCTTTAGCTCGAGGTTCTCGTCCACTAGGCCGAGCACTCGCCTAATGCCCTCCAGAGACACTCCTTCAGCACTAAGCCGAGAGATTTCTCGAAGTTTTGCAACGTCCTGCATGGTGTAGCGGCGGGATTTGCCCTGGGTTCTGGTTGGGCAAACAAGGCCCATCCGGTCATACTGCCGAAGAGTCTGTGGGTGCATGTTGGAAAGCTCAGCTGCGACTGAAATCACAAACAGTGGAGTGTTTTCATTGAGCTCCATTTGCAACCTCCTACAACAATCCGGCCCTGGTTAGGACATCTAGTCTTGGATCTTCATCGGGTAGCTCTGCGTCAAACTGCTCGAGTAGCGCTTTGGCTTTGTCGTTGACGTGAGCTGGCACAGCAATCTCTACTGTCGCCAAGAGGTCTCCCTCTTTGCCGCTTAGCTGAACACCCTTGCCCTTGACCCTTAGCGTTCTGCCATTAGGTGTTCCTGGGGCAACCTTTAGCTTTACTGGCTCCCCGCCAAGGGTTGGAACCTGAATGGTTGCGCCTAAAACTGCCTCAGCGTAGGTAATTGGCACAGTCACACGGATGTGATCACCATCTCGAGAGAAAACCGGGTGGGGCTTCACCTTGATCGTCACAACCAGATCCCCTGCGGGACCACCGTTAGGTGAAGGCTGTCCTTTTCCTCTGACCTTGAGTTTCTGCCCATCTTGGATTCCGGCGGGCACCTTCACATTCACGGTTTCTCCGTGGACACCTAGCTTGAGCTGAGTGCCCTGGATCGAGTCGATGAAGTTGATGGTGGAGCTAGTTGTCAGATCACTGCCGCGCTGGGGGCCAAAGCCACCACCGAAACCAGGGAAACCGCCGCCAGGGAAACCGCCACCGCCAAAGAGATTGCTGAAGACATCTTCAAATCCACCTCCCGGGCCGCCCGCTTGGAAGCGAGCGCCGCCGCCCATTGCCCTGACAGCGTCATACTCTTTGCGCTGAGCGGGATCGCTCAGCACGTCATAGGCCTCAGAGATGTCCTTGAACTTAGCTTCCGCCTGGGCATTGCCAGGGTTTCTGTCTGGGTGAAACTCCTTGGCCAGCTTTCGGTAGACCTTCTTGAGCTCGGCATCTGGGACGTCCTTGGAAACGCCAAGGATCTTGTAAAAGTCCTTTTCTAGCCAATCTTGTGACGCCATTACCTCACCCCCTACTCGCTGGGAACAAACACCGCTACCTTGGCGGGGCGCAGCATGCGCTCGCCTAGCCGGTAGCCCTTTTCCACAACATCAGCAACGGTTGGTTCGCTGACCTCTGCATTTGGCGTCTGGATTAGTGCATCGTGGTGCTCTGGATCAAACTTCTCGCCCTTTTCACCAAATGCCACAACCCCCAGCTTCTCAGCCGCGTTCTTGAGCTTCTGAGCCACGGCCGCCATCGGTGAACCCTCGGTGATATCGCCGTGAGATTCTGCTCGGGTGATGTCATCCAGCGCTGGCAAAAATGCCTTCACGGTCTCGGCAACAGCGAACTGTCGCTCTGCTCCGCGGTCACGCTCGACTCTGTTTTTGTAGTTCACAAAGTCAGCCTGAAGCCGCTGCAGGTCCTGGAAGATCTCCAGCTCGCGGTCGATTGCGTCGGTAGGGGATTCCGATTCGGGCGCCGGAGCGCCCTCCTCGGTCATCTCCTCGGACGGATCTCCCTCGTGGTGCTGAGGATCTGGGGTTTGCTGGTTTTCGTGCGACATTACTTCTTGTCCTTGTCGTCCTCTTCGTCCACTACCTCAGCGTCAACGACGTCCTCGGTGTTGGCCTCAGGGGCAGCATCACCCTCAGCGGGCTGAGCGGCATAGATGGCTTCACCTAGCTTGCTTTGGGAGGCAACAAGCTTGTCGAAGGCGGTCTTCACCGCTTCGATGTCATCGCCTGCAAGTGCTGCCTTTAGAGAATCGACATCGGCCTGAACCTCGGTCTTTACCTCTTCAGGGAGCTTCTCGTCGTTGTCCTTGATTAGCTTCTCGGTTGAGTAGGCAAGCTGCTCAGCTTGGTTGCGGGTCTCGGCCTCTTCACGACGCTTCTTGTCCTCAGCTGCGTGCTCCTCGGCATCCTTGATCATGCGCTCGATGTCCTCATCGGAGAGCGATGAGCCACCGGTGATAGTCATGGACTGCTCCTTGCCGGTGCCCTTGTCCTTCGCTGAGACGTGAACGATACCGTTCGCGTCGATGTCGAAGGTGACCTCAACCTGAGGGATTCCCCTCGGAGCAGGAGCGATTCCGGTTAGCTCGAAGTTGCCCAGTGACTTGTTGTCACGGGTGAATTCGCGCTCACCCTGGAACACCTGGATCGAAACGCTTGGCTGGTTGTCGTCGGCAGTTGTGAAGATCTCGCTGCGCTTGGTTGGGATTGCGGTGTTGCGCTCGATCAACTTGGTCATGATTCCACCCTTGGTCTCAATGCCCAAGGAAAGTGGGGTCACGTCGATTAACAGCACATCCTTGCGCTCACCCTTGATGACACCCGCCTGCAAAGCAGCACCAACGGAAACAACCTCATCCGGGTTTACGCCCTTGTTTGGATCCTTGCCGCCGAGCATGCTCTTCACAAGTTCCGCAACCGCTGGCATGCGGGTTGAACCACCGACCATGACAACGTGTGCGATGTCGCCCACCTTGACTCCAGCCTCCTTGATCACATCCTGGAAAGGCTTGCGAGTGCGCTCAAGAAGGTCCTGAGTTAGCGACTCGAACTGAGCGCGAGTAATGGTTTCATCTAGGTTTGCAGGGCCCGACTCTGTTAGCGAGAGGTATGGCAACTGAACCTGGGTCGAGGTCGACTGGCTCAGCTCCTTCTTTGCCTGCTCCGCAGCCTCCTTGAGTCGCTGCAGTGCAATCTTGTCGTTTGAGACATCAACCCCGGTGGTCTCCTTGAACTTCTTAACCAGGTGGTCAACTAGGCGCTGGTCCCAGTCATCTCCACCCAGGCGGTTGTCACCTGCGGTTGAGCGGACCTGAATAGTTGAGAAGTCGTCATCCTTGCCAACCTCAAGTAGTGAAACATCGAATGTTCCACCACCCAGGTCAAACACCAGGATGAGCTCGTCTTCCTTGCCCTTATCTAGGCCGTAGGCCAAGGCAGCTGCGGTTGGTTCGTTGATGATGCGCAGCACGTTTAGGCCTGCGATTTCGCCGGCCTCCTTGGTTGCCTGACGCTCGGCGTCGTTGAAGTACGCAGGAACCGTGATTACCGCGTCGGTCACGCTTTCACCAAGGTAGGTCTCTGCGTCACGCTTGAGCTTCATCAGGATGCGAGCTGAGATCTCCTGCGGGGTGTAGTCCTTGTCGTCAACCTTGAACTTCCAGGTTGTGCCCATGTGGCGCTTT
>CAYTOH010000055.1:0-6629 GCA_964439375.1 uncultured Aquiluna sp. | reverse complement strand
ATGATGCTGATCTCGGCAAACTCATTTGTTCAAACCAACTGTGAGCCGACTTTGCGAGGCAGAGTCATGGGCATCTACCTATTGATCTTTATGGGAGGAACCCCAATCGGCTCGCCACTTATTGGTTGGTTTGCCGAGCAGGTTGGTATTCGTGAGACGGTCTTTGCCTGCGGTGTGATTGTGGCCATCTCGGCGGGCGTCATTTGGTCCATCCTGCGGAGAAACCCTGGCCCAGAGCCAATCACAGAGAGTATGCCGGTCATCCCGGAGCCAAAGAACTAATACTCTACGGTTTGTAGAAATAGGCGTAGGATGTCGCTATGTCAAAGCGCAAGCAGGGTGAGTTAGAAGGCTCAGTGCTGGGCTGCCTCTGGGACAGGCCCGAAGGGCTGACTTCACAGCAGATACTTGCCATGCTGGGCGACGACTCACTTGCCATAACAACGGTTTTGACGGTTTTGACTCGCCTAACCGATAAAGGGCTGGTGAAGAAAACTCAGGGTGATGGCAGAACTTTGCTCTTTACTGCTACATCAACCCGGGAACAGCACACCGCCGAGCTCTTGATTTCTGCCATGGACAGCACCAACCCAGCCATGGTCTTCTCCCACTTTGCATCGGGTCTTTCAAAAGATCAGCTGGAAAAGCTCCGCCAGGCTCTGGGCTAGTAGTTAGCCAAGAGCTCTTTCATTTGAGCAATCTCAGCCCTCTGGGCTGCATCAATTTGCTCCTTTAGCTTTTGAGCATCGTATGAAGTGGTCCCGTCAAGCATTGAGAGCATCTCTAGAGCTCCCTCGTGGTGCTTGATCATGCCTTCGAGAAAGAGCTTTTCAAACTCGACGCCGCTGGTTGCTGCGAGCGCCGCCATTTCCTCATCGGTGAGCATGCCATCCATGGTGTGGCCGGCGTGATCACCATGCCCTGCGTGGGCACCCAGCCAAGACTCCATCACTTTGATCTCTGGGTCTTGTCCAGCCCTGATCTTCTCGGCCAGGGCAATAATCTCGGGGTTATCGGTCCTGGATTGAACCAAGTCAGCCATCTCAAGAGCTTGCTCGTGGTGAGGGATCATCATCTGAGCAAACATCTGCTCTTTTTCACCGATTGCCTGGTCAACAGGTGGTGCACTGCTGCCAAACAATTGGCCACAGCCCACTAGTAACAGAACAACAGGAAGTAGCAAAAGAGATTTGATTCGCATAGTCAGCCCAGTATGCGGGTTATCTGCTTTTTTTCAAAAATCACAGCGCTTTCCCCTAGCGGTATCCTTCGAGGGTGGAGAGCATATTCCTTATCGTCATACTCGTTGAGTATGTCCTGCTCATCACGACCGCTGCTCCGATGTTCTTAGTTGGAAGGTTTAGTCGAATTCCAAACCTCGGGATTTTGGTCTGGTTCCTGCTGTTTTTCTCTGTGGTTTTGGCAACCGTCATCGCGATTGCACTCGCGAGCTGGTCGATCTTTGAAACCTATCTAAGACTTCAGGCCGGGGGGTCAATCTGGTTTGTCCTGCTAGCTAGCATCGCGCCTTGGGCTTTGCTGGGCTTTGCTGGCATTTTGCTCGCGCTAGGAAATCAAAAGCTAGCTCCGCTATTTGTCCAGGGCAAAAAGGCTGATTACCTTTCGCTGATTGCCCCCAGGGAGCTCTTTAAGTATCGTCGGGCAAGGGTTTATGAGCTCGATGTCCCCAACTACTTTGCCTTCACAAAAGATCTGGGTATTTATCTAACTAAGGCCGCCTTTGAGTTGCCCCATGAGCAGCTTCAGGCCATTCTTCGCCATGAGTATGGCCACATAAAACTTGGTCACCAAAACCTAAAGCGAATCACAGGCCTAGCGGTTCAACTCCTGCCTTGGTTTGCCGTTAGCCGGGCCTTTAGCAAAGAAGTAGAGCGGTTATGCGAGATAGCTGCCGACAACTATGCGCTGCGCAGGGTTTACTCAAGAGACCTATTCGAGGCCAGAAAGCGATTCATCTAGAGCGGGTTGTTGCCCACGTCGGTTATGTGGAAGTTCAAATAGCTTCGTGATGCGGTTGGACCGCGCTGCCCCTGATACCTAGAGCCATACTTAGCACTGCCGTAAGGGTTCTCACTTGCTGAAGAGAGCTGGAAGAAGCAAAGCTGGCCAATCTTCATTCCTGGCCAGAGCTTGATCGGCAAGGTTGCGGTGTTTGAAAGCTCCAGGGTTACATGGCCCTTGAACCCAGGGTCCACAAAACCAGCTGTTGAGTGAGTAAGTAGTCCAAGTCTTCCCAGGCTGCTCTTGCCCTCAAGTCGAGCGGCAATGTCATCGCCTAGGGAGACAAACTCAAAGGTTGAACCTAGGACAAACTCACCTGGGTGGAGAATGAAGGCTTCGTTTGGCTCCACCTCAATAAACCTGGTTAGGTCATCCTGTTGCTCGCGGGGGTCAATAAATGGGTATTTGTGGTTATCAAACAATCTGAAGAACCTATCGAGCCTGACATCCATGCTGGATGGCTGAATCAGGCTCATGTCCAACGGCTCCAGGCCAATACGGCCGGACTCAATAGAAGCGCGAATGTCTCTGTCTGATAGCAGCATGTCAAAAGGTTATCGGTTAGCTTTATGCCCATGAGCGCACTAGCAAACTTCCTTCAGTATCAAAAAGACCTGGTTGACTCGGTGAGCGATAACCCAGACGTCATCGGCCTAGTTTTCCTGGGTAGTTCGGCTGATCATTCAAGAGTTGACGAATACTCCGACCAGGACTTCTTTCTTGTTGTAAAGCCAGAGACTGGGGAGGGGTTTAGGCAGGATCTCAGCTGGCTTCCAAATCATAAAAGCATTGTTCTTGCGCCTAGGGAAACAGCCCACGGCCTCAAAGTCCTCTACCAAAGTGGATTGATTTTGGAGTTTGCAGTCTTTGAAGATGCCGAGCTTGAGCTGGCTGCGGCAAATGACTACCTGGTTGCTCTGGATAAACAGGACATTTCGCCCCGAATGGAGGCTATTGCGATCAGGAGCGTGCCGAGACTATTCGATGCAGAAGCTGGGTTTGAACTCTTCCTCTCACTTTTGGTGATTGGGGTCGGCAGAGCTAGGCGTGGTGAGGTAATCGCGGCCGATCAACACATCAAGGGCTATTCGGTTGAAAAGCTGATAAACCTAGTTCGCGTTGCAAGACCCGCTGGCGCCGACCGAAGAGACTCGCTAAACGCCTTTAGACGGTTTGAGTTGGATTACCCGCCGCTTGGTGCTCTAATCGCAATGCACATGCTTCAACCGGCTGAAGTTTGCGCCAAAGGATTACTTCATCTGGCCAAAACCGAACTTGGGCTGAGCCAAAAGCAGCTTGATCAGGTTGGGGCCGTAGAGTCAATTTTGGGATGGAGCTAACATGCACAAAAAGTTTGTGATTCGATCAAGGATTTACTTCGTTCTGGCAGCCCTAGGGCTGGTCACCGCTTGGTGGCTCAACGGTCTCGCCACCATGCAGGGAGCAAACTACCTAGCGGCTTGGTTTGGATCGCCAGTTGACTGGGTGCTATCGGTTGACCTTCTGATAGTTGCGCTCGCCGTTGCGGTATTCATGATCTATGAGGCTAAGCGCCTAGGCATGAAGCGGGTTTGGCTCTACTTTCTTCTCTCTGGCATCACTGCCCTAGCCTTCACGTTCCCGCTGTTCATGGCATTTCGGGAGCGCAAGCAGCTTGAAAACCGGCTTGCCTCAGGAAAGCTTGAGCGTTTTGATTTTGACAACCACCGGGTTGATGTCTGGGTGCCGGCTTCGCTTCACGCAAAGACCCCGATTGTCCTGATGCACGATGGCCGAAACATCTTCGATGAGAAAGACTCCTTCACGGGAAAGACATGGGAGGTTATCCCTGCAATCCGCGATGAGGTTAGAGCCGATAACCCTGTGGTGGTGGCAGTTTGGGGCTTGAGCGATGCAACCCGATTGCGTGAGCTTGCCCCGCAGGAGATCCTCGATCGCCACCCAGAGTTTTGGGACCCACTGCCCCCTGAGTATCAACAAAACAAGGGTGATGCCTTTGGGGACAGTTATGTTTCTCTACTGAGCGATGCCATCCTGCCATTTTTGCTCGAGCGCTACGACATCACCCATAGCAAAGAGCGAACCGCTGTTATGGGCTCTTCGATGGGAGGGCTTATGTCGCTGTATGTGATGTCAAAGCGACCTGAGCTCTTTGGAACCGCAATCTGCTTCTCAACCCACTGGCCCTTTGGTGGCCGGGTCATGGTTGATGAGTTGACTGAGCTTCTGCCAGCAGGCGGAGAAAACCGAGTATGGACTGACTGCGGCACCATAGAGCTAGATGCGCTGTATCCGCCACTGCATGCCTATGCGGTTGAAAAACTCAAAGCCAAGGGTTACCAAGAACCAGAGGGCTTAGTTGCGGGCGTCTACCCCAACACCGGTCACCATGAGAGCTACTGGGCTAGAAGGGTGGCAGATGCTCTGAACTGGTGGCTGAAAGCTCCGGGGAGATCGTAGCGCCGGACATAAACCGGACCACGTCAGGGTCCACCATCACATCCCGCAGGGTTATCGCCCTTGTGAGGTAAAGCCCGTCTAGCGATCTAACTCGACTTAGGGCAACATAGGTCTGGCCAGGCGAGAAAGCGCCCCTTCCCATGTCAATCTGAACCTCGTCATAGGTTTGGCCCTGGGATTTGTGCACAGTAACGGCCCATGCCAGTCGCAATGGAATCTGTTTGAACTCAGCCAGAGTGACTGGAACTAATACCTCGCGAACCTTGCCTGAGGCTTCATCGAAGTCCTCCTCGACCTCGTAACGAACCTTTTCCCAGGTCGAAGGGCCAACTTCAAACTCTTCGCCATCAACGTCAACCACCACGAGTCCCGATTTAGGGAGGCCAGTTACCTTGCCAATGGTGCCATTGACCCAGCGCTTGGAAACAACCCCGGCTGCATTCTTCGATGCCGAATCATCGTTTTTGATAAACATCACTTGAGCGCCAACCTTTAGGTAGAGCTCGGTCTCTGCAGGCAATACTCTGCCGAAAGCGTTAGCTGCACCTTCTGAGTAGGTGGCGCGAAACAGCTTTGGTTCGCTCTCGATCAGGCTCATGCGCTGGTGATTTACTGCATTGACAGTGTCATTTATGGTTGCGAGCTTGATGACATCGCTGTGTGGAGGGAAACGATTCCCTGCGGAGTTGATGTGATCAAGCATGTCTTGAGAAACCGAGCCGTCTCTGATGGCGTTGAGGATTTCTTTGAAGGCGGAGTCGGATTGCCTGAAGATTTCGCTGAGTTCGAATCGCTCAAGGCCTGCATCCCGCCATACGTGGGCATCAAAGAACCAACCAGACTGGTAGTTCTCAGCCAGGTATGCGCGCTCCTGCGGATCGCGAGGTGGAACGGGTGCTAGCTGGTACGGATCGCCAAACATGACCACCTGAGCACCACCAAAAGGCAGGTTTCTTCTGCCGCGGGCAATCCGCATTGCACGGTCCATCGCGTCCATCAAGTCAGCTGAAACCATAGACACCTCGTCGATGACGAGCATGTCTAGAGCTTTGAGGACATCTCTGGTTCTTCGCGAGAGGTGCTTTCCGATGTCTACCTCACCCAAAAGCCCCAGCGGGAAGGTAAAGAGTGAATGGATAGTCACTCCGCCTACATTTAGCGCGGCAACCCCGGTTGGAGCGCAAACCGCAAAGGACTTTGCGGTATTGGCAGTTAGATGGCTCAGCAGGGTTGACTTTCCGGTCCCCGCTCTGCCTGTGACAAAGACATGGTTCTCGGTGTTTTCGATGTAATCAAAAAGCGCTCGCTGCTCATCGCTGAGCTGAATAATCACTTGTTGCCCCGCTGCTGATTGAGCTTTTGCAGCATGGCGTTGTATTCCTCTAGATCTTGGTTGCCGCTTCGGTCTGAAGCTCTATCCAGCCTTCTGCGCTCCCGCACATCTGATCGAGACCATTGCCAGACCACGATCATGGTGATGATGATGGTTGGGATTTCTCCCACGCCCCACGCGAAAGCGCCTCCCATGGATTGGTCTGTTAGGGGATCATCTCCCCAGGTTCGACCCATAGAACCAAACCAGTCGGCAACCAGCAGAGTCTTCTCTCCCATCAGCCCTAGGCCAAAGAAGGCGTGGAAGGCCATGGTTCCAATCAACAGCATCAGCTTTAGCGGGAAGCCAGTTTTATGAGGCAGTGGGTCGACTCCGATTAGCGATTGAACAAATAGGTATCCGGTGATGAGGAAGTGAACAATCATCCACTGGTGGCCCAGGTGCTCCTCGGTAGACCACCTAAACAGCGGTGTGTAGTAGAAGAGCACTAGAGAAATAGCAAAGTTTGCGCCTGCAAATAGCGGGTGAGAGATGAGCCATGCATACGGTGTGTGTACAGCCCACAAAACCCATTCCCGCAGCCCCCTGCTCTCGTCCTTGCGGGCAGCTGCAGCCCTAGAAAGCAAAGTCACTGGGGCTCCCGGCACAAGCAATACCGGCACAAACATCGAGAGCATCATGTGACCGACCATGTGAACCGAGAACAAGAACTCTTGGTAGGCATTTGGGGCGCCGTGTGTCACGTAGAACAACAGCACCCGCCCCCGTAGCCAAGAGATGGTTCGAAACGGTGACCAGTTATCGCCCCTGCGCT